>DASWKS010000042.1:0-17546 GCA_036396495.1 Gemmatimonadales bacterium | reverse complement strand
ATTTCGTCATCCTTCCACCCGATGAGCCAATGGTCTCCGGCAGCAAGAAGGTCCGGTCCTGGCTCGAGGCGTATCCCGCCGTCAAGCAATTCGATCCCGAGTTTGACCACATCGAGGGGCAGGACCATTTCGCGGTGGGCTACGGACACTACACCATCACGATCGAGGCGAAAGGGACGTCGACAAAGACGAACGGCAAATTCGTGAACACCTACCGCCGCGACGATCACGGCAAGTGGCTCTGTGCCTGCCAGATCTGGAACTCGAACGCGCCGGCCGCTACCCGCTAACCACATCGGAGGGAGATGTCCGTCGGGGGCCGGATGCGGCCCCCGACGTGCTTACGGCTCAAGGGCGTAGAATTACAGCCGTCCAACTGCGATCCTGAGTAGCTTCAGCGCCTTCTCCTCATCAAACCCGAACACGCCGTCGCCCGGCAGCTTGAGCAGCACATCTTGCTTCACCACGGTGATCAGTCCGGGCATCAGGGTCATCCGCTCGTCCCACGGCTCGGCTTCCCCCACGGCTTCCCGGCTCAGCGTGGGCGTCTCGGGATCCACGTGCATCTGCATGGCCTTGGCCGCCATTCCGGTGGCGGATCGTTCCTGCCCCAGCGTGTAGAAGCCGTCGGTCCACTGGACCTCGAGCTTTCGCACCACCGGCTCGTTCAGGAACTTCTTATCGGTGCGGAACTCGCATCCCGAGCCGTCTTCCGCCGGTGTGGGATCCGCCAGCAGCGGACCCATGAGTGCCTCGACCTCTTGTCGGGTCACCAGCTCGCACGGATTGCGGGAGCGGGGCGTGTCCTCGGCTCGGGCCTGGGTGGCCTTGGCGCCGCTGTAGTCGAGCGGTGACCCCAGCCGTCCGATCGCGATCGACGCCAGCCGCGCCGCGCCGTCGAGCCCGATCCGGGAGCCGAGCGGGTCGATCTGGATCGAGGTCTTGCCCTTGAGCACAATGAACTGTCCGAAGGGTGCCCCCACCTTGTCCCAGTTGCCTTCCAGCGTGTCGGTGGTGGCGTCGTAGCCGGTGAGAATGTCCGAGATGCTGGCGCCGGTGCCGGCCAGCATCTGGAAGCCCAGCTCGCCGTCCTCCCAATCCACCAGGATGGTGACGTTGCGCCGGTCGCGTGCCCGGTAGAAACAGCCCTCGCCCGCGACGGCCGGCCTGCGGTTGTTGTCCACCCGATAGGGCGGCTCGGCCAGCGGACCCATCAGGGCCTCCACGTCCGACTGCGAGACCAGGGAACACGGATCCGGGCCCGACGGCAGCGCGGCCGCATCGGGGGCGGCGTCCTTGCCGGCGCTCTCGGCTCCTCCCCCACAAGCCACCGCAAGTATCGCCATCACGGCCGGCCAGGTTCCGATCCGCATAACAACCTCCTCCGCTCAACTGCTTGGTTTGCAGGCCCGCACCAGGTCGACCCGGCGGTTTCGAGCCCGTCCTGATATGGTGCCGTTGTCGTCCAGCGGCTGCTTTTCGCCTCGTCCGTCGGACTTGAGCCGGTCGGCCGCGATGCCATACTCACCCACCAGCGTGGTACGCACCCGCTCTGCTCTCCGGCGTGACAGATCGAGGTTGGCGGCGTCGGCCCCGATGCTGTCGGTATGACCCACGATCGTGATGCGCCAGTCCGGATGGCTCTCCAGGGTCCGTGCGATCGCTCCGAGCGCGGGCGCGGAGGTGGAATCCAGCGCATCCGAGCCGGTGGCGAAGTAGATGTCGTGGATGCTCACAGTGCAGCGCTCATCGAGCGTCGAGGCTACCTCCTGCCCCCGCGCGTCGGTGCCGATCCGCACCAGGAGCCGCCGGCCGCCGCGGTCCTCTTCCACCTGCTTCGAGGTGGCCTCGAGCACCCAGGGCGCCTCCGGATTGTCCCAGACCAGCACGTCGAAGTCCAGCAGGCGATCACCCTTGAACTGGCCGCGAGCTCTGATCCCGGGCAGCATCACCCGCTTGCCATTCAGCAGAACCGGGAACGGCTCGGCCCCGGTACCGGCTCGCTGCAGCGTGCCGCGAAAGGGGAGGTTCGAGAGGCTGGGTACCAGCAGCACGACATCGGCCCGGCCGGCGCTTTTGAGCTGGTTCAGAACCGCACCTGACAGCAACGATTGGGTGGTCCCCCGGTACTCGCGTGGATTGCTGGTCGAAGAGTAGAAGTAGAAGGAACGCGCCAGCCGCCGCTCGCGGCTGGAGACCCGCCGCTCGACCGATTGCCACTCGCGCCTGGCCCCGCGATTCCATGCGATAGTCAATCGGGCCTCGCCGCTGTCGACCTGCTTGACCGTGATCACGGTCTCGTAGTCGGGCTCGCCCGACAGGGAGCTGGCCCAGGTGAGCTGCAGCGCCGGGGCAAACGGCACCTGGGGCGACTGGGCCCGTGCGGTGCCGGGAAGCAGCCCGGCGGCCGGCAACAGCAACAAGCTGTGGTAACGCATCCGGAGCCCCGGCCGGTTCAGAGTTTGCCCCCGCCCGGAAGCGGCAGGCAGCCGGGATTGCATGCCTTGACCTTGAGGGTGGTGCGGACCCGGGCCGTCTTCTCGGTGTTGGTGGTATCCCGGCTGAAGGTCGCCTCCGCGGTCATGCTCTTGCCCGCGGTGACGAACCGGAGCACCGGCCGGCGCCGGATTACTCGTTCGATGATCGGGTGCGCCTTCTGCAGTCCGATCTTGGCGTTGATGACCTCGGGCACCAGCCCGCCCAGCGGCATGATCACCCAGGTGGAGACCCCGGCCACGGTAGGGCCGAAGTCGTGATCGGCCGGTTGCAGCGTCAGCATGATCGAGTCGCCGGCCATGATTCCCTTCACCGGAATCCGGAACGAGTGGGGCAGCAGTCCCCGGCTGGCCTGGCCCAGCTCATCCCAGTAACCCGATCCCGGCGGAGCGGTGATCCGGTGGAACAGCACCGAGCCGGGTACCAGCCGCGCGATGGGCTTGGGGTTGTCGCGGATCTCGAACCGGCCGTTTCCCTCGAAATACCCCTGGAGCGATACCGGCTTGCCCGCCGGTACGTTCTTGGGATAGAGCAGCATCAGCTTGCCGTCCAGCATGATGGTGTAGTCGAAGAACGGCTCACCCTGGCGGGTGAAGGACTCGCCCAGAAAGGTGCCCTGCATCGGTCCTTCCCACTTCTCGCAAAACTTGCCGAAGTAGTCCTGGACGAACCACTGGGCGGTATCGAGCAGCAGGCCGGGCACGGCGCTCACGATGCCGGCGGGGCCCTGCAGCGCGGCGGCGCCGATCTTCATCGTTTCCACCAGCGCGAACCGTTCGGCGCTGGTGAGAGCCTGGGCGCCGCTGCTCCGCGCCACCAGACCGCCCGGGATCTTGTCGGTCCAGAATCCCCGGCTCAGATCGAACGGCGCCGCGAGGTAGTTCATCGCCTCGGAGGTGAACGTCAGCATCTCGTTATAACGGTCGAGATCGCTGCATCCCTGGGTCGCGGCCGCGGTGGGCGCCGCCAGCTTTTCCAGCTTGGCCAGGGCCTGGTCCGCGTCAGCTTCCCACTGGACCAGCTCCTCCTCGTAATCCACCCACTCGGGAATGGGCTTGGCCACCTTGGTGCGGGCGGCGAAGACCTTGCTCATCTGCTGTCGTAGCGCGGCCACCTGCTGCGGCAGTTTGGCCAGCTCGCTGTCCACCTTATCCAGCTTCTCCTTGACCTCGTTTTTCGCCGGGGACGCGGGAAGGCCGTCGACCGCCTGCTGCACCCGGTCCACCACCCGCGATCCCAGCATCACCAGCGAGTCCGCCTTCCGGGCCGTTTCCTCCGCTAACGCGACCGCACTCACGATGGTGAAGGAGGTGCTTGCCTTGCCCTTCCCGTCGGGGGCGACGGCCTCGACCTGATAGGTGCCTAGCCCGCCGGTAGCGCCGAATCGGATCTGATAAGCCCCTTGGGTACCCGGCTTGACCTGCAGGGTGACGGGCGGCTTTCCCGGTGGCCGCACCACGATGCTCACCTGGCTCGAGCTTCCGGTCAGGCCGGTGCTGCCCAGGAGCCGCACCGAGTCACCCGGTGTAAGCCTGGCGGGAAGCGCCGAGATGGTGATGCCCAGGTTGCCCTTGACAGGACCCTCCTGGGCGGCGGCGGGGCAGGCAGGGACCAGCCAGGCCGCAAGCAGGGACAGGAGCGTGGCGAAAGCAGCGCGTGACTCGAACGACATCGGATGCCTCCTGAGCGCTCGTGTAATGGAAGGAAGGGGCTCTCAACAATAACGCAGCCCGGCGCGATCCCCTTCCGCTCTGTTCCACTTGGTTAGGAGTGGTAGAGGGTCGGGCCGTAATCACGAAATCTTCCCGATAGGGTATGAAAGGTCTGGGAAGACCACATGAAGAGTGGGCTGCCTCATTGGGGAGGCCGACTTCAACCGGCTGAACGGCGTAGGCCGTTTGCATTGGCGCGTAGCGCGGCGTGTCTCAAGCGCGGTCTCAAGCCATTTTGCAACAAGGCGCCGGACAGCGAAGGCCCCGCTGACTTCTGGGCCAGCGAATACACGGTCGAGAAGATCGGTTCGTATCCCGCGCGGCTTTCCCCACGGCGAACCAAAAACCCGGTCGGTAGAAGGTAGGAAGCCCGCTGCCTCGAAGCACGAACGGCGAGCTCCAAGGCTCGCCGTTCGCTCGGGGTCCAGACTCGCGGTCAAGGCAGGGTCGCGGTCAGACTCCCAAGCTCAGTCTGGATCGCTGAAAAGGGGCTGAACACGAAGCTGTCTCCAGTCACGCTGCCTCCCCAGAGGATCCCGACCAGACGCACATTGTTGCCGCTTACGATCTGGAACACCGGAGACCCGCTGTCGCCCGCACCGAGGATCTGGGTGTTGGCTAGCTGCACCTCGTTCTGGCAGAGCAGTTGAACATTCGACCCGAAGACGTTCACCGTTATGCAGGTGCCGACCACCTGGCCCGAAGTCCAGCCGGTGGTGCGCCCCACTTTGTGCAGCGTGTTCGTCGTGTAATCGCCCTGTGCGGTGATCGTGAAATCGCCGATCACATCGATCGAACCGTTGTTCGCGCCCGAGGTCCGGGCGATCTCGCCCTGCTCCGAGTCGATCCCGCTCCGGTACAGGGCTCTCGCCGCGTCGCTGTAGCGGCACTTCTTCCCCAGCGAGCAGACTCCCCCCTTGAAGTAGGTGGGGTCGTCGACCTCATCGGCAATGATCTCGGCGAACTGGGGCGGGACGACCCTCACCGGCTGGTAGTAGTCGGTCCCATCGATCGCGCCGATCCGGCTGCTGCAGTGGGAATTCGTGACAAACGAGGGCCCGTCGGCGTGTTCCACGTTGAAGCCCAGCGTGCAAGCGGAGCTTCTGAAGACAATCTGAATACCGCCCAGCGTGGGGCGATGCGCGTCCTGCAAGTCGGCCGCAAAGCGGATCGGTTCGGTCACCTCGATCCGGTAGGCCGACGCCGGCAGACCGTGCCGAGTGAGCACGGCCCTGACGCCAGCGACCACTTCGGCATGTTCCACGCCGAACACCAGCAGGCCGGAGGATTCGTCATCGTCGGCGAACACCGTCCGGGGCAATGCCATGACCTCCGGGCTCACCTGGCGAAACCAGGTTGTCCGTTGTTGCGCCTGGGCGGGGAGCTGCTGCGCCGTGGCTTGAGAGGAGGGAATCTGTTCCGGCCCGGTCGGTTCCCGCTGATTCTGACAGGCGGCGACCAGGAGCGCGCCGGCGGCAAAGCCAAGGACCGGCATGCACTTCGGGCTCATGGATTCTCCGAAATGGAAGGAAACGGAAGCAACGGACCTGGCCATAACCTCGGGCCATTACCAAGCGTTGGGAGGATGAAGACGGCCGCTGGCGACGAGCGGCTGCACTCCCAGACTAGGATTTGGGGCTGCGAGTGTCAACAGGGAAGCGTCCGCGAGGGTGTGGTCCCTTTGCCACATGCTCCCGGGAATCTCGACGGCGGCAGGCCGGGAACCGGCCGGGAAGGGCAACGCCACTCTGGTCTGCGGGTGAGCCGGTCGGGATGAGGGGCTGGAGCCAAACCGGGAAGACCCTCCGAGTTCAGGGCTTCTTGAACTCGAGCACTTCATGGACGAAGTGCGGAATGAAGCGCGGACGCGTCAGCTGCGCTTGGGCCCGGGCGATCGCGGCGGCGGGAGCGGAAACCAGAATCGGATCGTTCCTCAGATTCCTCGCGTTCGAAGGGACCGAATCGCCGTAATAGTCGTCGTTGTCCCGGTCGACAAAATCGGGAAGCCAGGTTCCCCCACCTCCGTGCATGAGATCTTCTCCGTCCTCCACGTGCAAGGGTCGGGTCGCGTCGTGGTGCGGAGCCTTCGCGTCCACCATGCCGAGGGTGTGCAGAATCTCGTGCAGCATGGCGAACTCCCAGTAGCCGGGATGGGCGTCCGGCGATGTCACGAACCTCCCGATGCAGCTCTTGCCATTGGCCGATCCGCGTAGGTAGAGCGCAGCGGCGGGGCCATCGCGAAACGCGTTTCCGCAGGTGTTGGGGTTTGTGCCGTCATAGTAGATGAGGTACTTGGTGGCGGGATCATCGAATCCCGCAGCGTGGAGTTCATCGTAGAGATTGCGCAGGATCGATTGGCCGGACGCGGCAATGTCCGCGTCCGCTTTGCTCGACTTGAAGAACGAGATGTCGAGCCTTCCCTGATACGTGTCCTGGCGGATCCGCTTTCCGACCTTGCCAACCAGCCAGTTCTGAAACGAACCTACCGAGTTTTCCAGCCTGCCGGTGGTGTCGATGCCAGTGTCCTTGCCGTCGGCCGGAACCATGTAGATGATGTGTATCTGGCTGCCCGAGGTTTCAGCTGGGCGGTCCGCGGTGGCCCTGTTTCCGATCGGTGGAATCGGGCGCGGAAGCTCCGCGGGGTTATCGCCTCCGCATGCGGCAAGGACCGGAACAAGGATGGTCCAGAGGAAGGCGCCCCGGAAATGTGGATGGCCCATGTCGTCCTTGCCTGGACGTGGCAGTCAGGGACACTCATCAGAGTATCGGCCGACTGAGTCCCGCGCTCCACCAGACGTCGCATGCTCGATGGAACCACGAAATATACCTCCCGATCGGTTCAAGACAGGTTCCTCGGCCGGGTACGATAGATTCCACCGAAGAACCCGATTCCCAAATGGTTCGCCATCCGAGGCGCTGATGAACTTCATGAAAGTGTGGTCGCTCGCCGCCCTGCTTGCTCTGTCAGTCCGGGTGGCCGGAGCCGCGCAAAGCGCATTCCCAGGCAGGACCTGGCCTACTGCCACGCCCGCCTCGGTGCGCCTCAACCCCGCGGTCCTCGACAGCATCGCCGGTGAAATCGGGTCGGGACGCTACGGCTACGTGGACCGGATGGTGGTCATTCAGGGCGGGCGCCTGGTGTACGACAAGCACTGGGCCTGGAACTACGACAGCATCTACGGCGACTCCGCGCGAGTGCGGAACCCGCTCAATGCGCACGACCCGACCGGGCACTACAACTACTTCAATCCGTGGTGGCACCCGACCTGGCGCCGGGGCGACCTGCACTCGCTCCAGTCGGTCACCAAGACCATCACGTCGGTGATCATCGGGACGGCCATCCTCCGGGGGGACTTCCCTTCAATCGACTCGCCGGTGCTCCGCTTCTTCGACACCACCAAGGTGGAGCACATCGACGACCGGAAGCGGCGGATGACGGTCCGCCACCTGCTCACCATGTCGGGCGGGTTGGACTGGAACGAGGACCTGCCGTACATCGACTCCGCCAACACCGCCGTGGCCATGGAGGCGTCATACGACTGGGTGGGGTACACGATCAACCGGCCGATGGCGGTGGAGCCGGGGAGCCGGTGGCGCTATAGCAGCGGCGAGACCGAGCTGCTGGCGCACATCTTCCGCCGCGCCACCGGCAGCGACATCGAGGAATATGCGGCGAAGCACCTGTTCGCCCCGCTCGGCATCGAGCGGTGGTTCTGGAAGCGGACGCCGAGCGGGTTGGTGGACACCGAGGGTGGGCTCTACCTCGAGGCACGCGATCTGGCGCGGATCTGGTATCTGTGGCTCAAGGGTGGCAACTGGAACGGCAACGCGATCGTGTCGCCGCAGTGGGTCAGGGAGTCGGTCGCCCCCGCGCTCCGGGTGTCGAACGCGGCGGGTGCGCCGAGTTACGGATTCAAGTGGTGGCTGTACCGCAATCCAATGGACACGACGAAATGGGTGTGGAGCGGATCAGGCTTCGGGGGACAGATCCCCATGGCGGTCCCGGAGCTCGATCTGGTGGTGGTCTTCAACGGCTGGAATATCCTGCCCGGGCGTCCGGGACTGCCGCGGGGCAGGGTGCTGGAGCGGATTCTCAGGGCTGCGGCCAGGTGATGTCCTGCGCGGTCGGTCAGTCGCTCGTCATGATGAACAGCGGCGCGCCGTCGAACTCATAGATCGGGCGCAGCCGTTCGGTCTGGTAGTACTTGAGCACGTTGACCACCTTCTTTTCCGCCGTGACGCTTCCGATCGGGACGCTGTCGTAGAACCCGCGGTGGATGCTCACCAACCGGCCGTACTCCTTCCGCAGGACCAGCTGGAGCGCCAGGTTGCCGAACGCCATCGGCACGATCGAGTCGAGCGCGTCCGGATCGCCGGAGCGGACCAGATAGCCGAGCCGTTGGTTCACCACGTCGATGCGGCGGCCGTTGTTGAACCGCTGGGAGTATTCCGTCAGCGCGGCCGCCACCTTGTCGCCGATGCCGCCCAGCTTCCGGTGGCCAAACATGTCGGTCTCCTCGCTCTCGAAGCTCATTCCTTCGTGGGTGGTCAGGTGGGCTCCCTCCGACACCAGGACCACGGCGTAGCGGCTCGGATTCCGGTTGCGGTCGTAGGTGAGCAGCTCGGTGAGATGTTCGACGTCGACGGGGTGCTCCGGAATGACGCAGCGGTCGGCGGCGCCGGCCATGGTCGGGAGCAGCGCCGTGAACCCCGCGTAGCGTCCGAAGACCTCGATGACGAGAAAGCGCTCGTGCGACCCCGCCGAGGTGCGGAGCCGGTGGGTCAGCTCGATCGTGCGAGTCACGCAGGTGCTGAAGCCGATGCAATAGTCCGTGCCGTAGACGTCGTTGTCCATGGTCTTGGGGATCGCGACGACAGGCACGCCTTCATCGTGCAGCCGCTTGGCGTAACTGAGCGTGTCGTCCCCGCCGATGGGGATCAGCACGTCGATGCCGATGTGCGTCAGGTTCGCCAGCACATCCTTGGTGATGTCGTTGACCGGCTCGCTGTAGCCGCTCAGGTGGGCGGGGACCCGCGCGCGGGGGAGATGGCTCGGTCGAGTGCGGGAGGTATGCAGAAACGTGCCGCCGGTTCGGCCCGCCCGATTCACGTCGGCTTCCGAGAGCAGCTGCACATTCGCGCTGTTATCGGCGCTGGGGTCGGGCACATAGTCCACCAGGCCGGCCCACCCGCGTCGGATCCCGACTACCCGATACCCTTCGCGGAGAGCCCGGATCGTGATCGCTCGAATGGCCGGATTCAGCCCGGGGACGTCGCCGCCGCCCGTGAGGATCGCAATGGTTCCCTTGCTGGGCGACATAAGTCCATTTCTGGGGTTCGATGGAGTCTACACTGGGATGTCGCTGGAAGTGCGGCTCGGGGGCCCCGGCAGGAGATGTCGGGTGGTTCAGCGGAAGGTCGTCAGCTCGCCATCGAACCGGCTGTCACGGTCCCCTGGCCGCGGCCATCAAGATCAACGGTGAGCTGCTGGCCGAGAACTTCGCCTGACCATCGCGGGTGATTTCAGAATACGAATGCCCTGACCTACTTGCAGACCGTATTGCGCGGAGGGGAATTCCTGCTCTGCCTACCGGCAACGCCAGGCAGCCTCTAGTGCCGCATAGCCGATGCGGGGAAGGAGCTGCTCCGCGGCGAGCACAATGCCCCAGAAGAACAACACCAGGGCGACCAGGTGGGCGAACCCGCTCCGGAGTCTCCAGGAGGTGAACCCGATCCAGGCACCGCTCAGCATCACGGTCGAGACAGCGCCGAAGTAACCCATCAAAGGCCAGCCGCATTCGTGTCGATATGGCCACTGGGTCATCAGGACACCGAGGGTCGCACTCAGCCCCACCCGGACCCACAGCCCGGCGATGTCATAGGAAACCCGCCTCGCCGACGGCATCGCGTTCGGAGCCGGTTTCGCCCGCGTCGGCACCGGTGTTCGTGGTCGACGCTCAGGGCGCGGTTGCTCAGCGTAGGGCACTGCCCGTGAACCGCTGTAGCTGAGCTGCTCCAGCAGGCGATCCACCTCCCGGGCAACGGGGTCCGGACGGGCACCACGGGGAATGTCGGCCATGGGATCGATGAGGGTTGTGAAGGGCCAGGCGCCGCATTTGTCGTACCACCGGCGAACCAACAGCCCAAGTGCCCTACCGATAAACGAATGATTCCAGACCCGGGCGCTCCGGCGGCCGCTCTGGACTTGCACTCTGCCTCCCCAGGCAGGTCCGGAGCACTTCATGACGCGGTATTCGATAATTTGACAACGCTTTCCGGAGTGATCGGAATCAAACGGCCCGGTGCAGCAGCCCAACCAGCTGGAGATAGTGGGAGAACAGCGCGGACGGGCCGCCGCGCTGTACCTGCGCGGATCGGTCGGCGGCAAGCGCTGCAGCGGGAGAAACTTGAAGGACGATCCGATTCTCGTTCCGGTTTCGGCTGCCATGATTGCCCGGGCCCGGGCTCAGCCTGCCGGCCCGGGTCTCATTCCTCCGTTCGTGCATGAAGTCCTGGAGTTTCCGAGCCCTGGCAATCGGAAGATCAGAAGATGACGGAGCAGGCGCCTGCCCCCCCAGGGTTCCCGCGCCTCCCTGACGGGGACTACCTTTCCCAGCCGGCAGGGTGAGGCCGGGTTCAGGAGGATTCGGTGCCCCGTCGAAGAATCGGTTTGCTGCTGATCGTCGCCGGGTTCGCGGCGGTCCTGCTGCTCTTTCCCATCCTCAGTGGGTTACTAACCGACTGGTGGTGGTTCAAGGAGATCGGGTACCAGGTGGTCTTCACCCGGGAGCTCGTCACCCGGGCGCTGCTCTTCCTGGCGGCGGGGGCTCTGACCTTCGGAGTGCTCTACGGTAACCTGCGATTGGCGCAGCGGGGCCTGGTTCCGCATCCGATCGTGCTGGAGCTCGGTGAGTCGGCCCAGCCGTTCAACCTGACCGCCGCCCTGCGGCGGTTGTCCCTTCCAGCCTCGCTGGCGCTGGGACTTCTGGCCGGACTGGCCGTGACCCCGGCCTGGAGCGTCGTGCTCCGGATGATCTACCGGACGCCGTTCGGCATCGCGGACCCGGTTTTCTCCCGCGACATCGGATTCTACCTCTTCACGCTGCCCGGTCTGGGGAGCCTGCTCGGATTCCTGACTGGTCTCGTCAGCATCTCGTTGCTGCTTCTCTTCCCGCTCTACTGGATCCGCGGTGACATCATCCCCGGCCGGCGGCAGATCCGGTTCGAGCCGTCAGCCGGCATCCATCTGGGCAGCCTCATCGCGGTGTTGTTCCTGCTCACTGCCGTGCGGCTCTGGTTCGTGGATGCCCCGCAACTGCTCTACTCGACCACCGGCCCGCTGGTCGGCGCCAGCTATACCGATCTGCACGCGCGGCTGCCGGCCATCCGGGTGACGGCAGGGCTCGCCCTGGTGGCCGCCGCGATGGTCCTGATCGGGGCCCTGCGGCGGGATCTGTCGCGCTGGGGGCTCCGGGCCGTGGTGGGGTACATCGCGGTGGTGCTGCTCGGGAGGGCCCTCATTCCGCTGGTGCTGCAGAAACTCGTGGTGGCGCCCACCGAACTCACCCGGGAGACGCCGTATCTCGAGCATCACATCGCCGCCACTCGGGCGGCCTGGGGCCTCGACAGCGTGGACACCCGCGAGCTCGACGGCGAGGCCGACCTGACTCTGGCGGACATCCGCGCCAACTCGGCGACCATCGAGAACGTGCGGCTCTGGGATCGGGACCCGCTGTTGCAGACCTTCGGCCAACTGCAGGAAATCCGCACCTACTACGATTTCGTCTCGGTAGACGACGACCGCTACTGGATTGACGGCAAATACCGGCAGGTACTGCTCAGTCCGCGGGAGCTCAACCCCGCCTCGCTCCCGACCCGGACCTTCATCAACGAACACCTGACCTTCACCCACGGGATGGGACTCACGCTGAGCCCGGTCAACCAGGTCACCATCGAGGGGCTTCCGGTCCTGTTCATCCGGGACCTGCCGCCGGTGTCGGATGTGTCGCTCAAGGTCACCCGGCCCCAGATCTACTACGGCGAGGTCGCCAACGAATTCGTGTTCGTCGGCACCAAGCAGCGGGAGTTTGACCATCCGTCGGGCGAGGCAAACGTCTACGCCTCCTACGAGGGGAGCGGCGGGGTGAAGGTCGGCAACCTGCTGCGCCGGCTGGTGCTGGCGGTGCGGTTCGGCTCGTCCAAGATCCTGCTGTCACAGGACATTACCAACGACAGCCGGGTGCTCTACTACCGGAATGTCATCCAGCGGGCCGGGCGGGCGCTGCCGTTTCTCCGCTTCGATCGCGATCCCTACATGGTGGCCACCACCGAGGGCCGCCTGGTATGGATCGCCGACGCGTACACCGCTTCCGCCGGCTACCCCTACGCCCAGCGGCTGGCGGATGGCACCAGCTACATGCGGAACAGTGTCAAGCTGGTCATCGATGCCTACGACGGGACGCTCACCGCCTATGTGAGCGCGCCGGGCGACCCGATGATCCGTACCTGGGCCAAGGTGTTCCCGGGCATCTTCCAGCCGCTCGACAGCATGCCGGCGGATCTCCGGGCCCACCTCCGCTATCCCGATGATCTCTACCGGGTCCAGACCGCGCTGTACACCAGTTACCACATGGAGGCGCCGGAGGATTTCTACCACCGGGAGGACCAGTGGCAGATCCCGGTGGTGGCGGACGCGCAAGCGGCGGTGCCGTTCATGCGGCACATCGTCATGCGCCTGCCCGACGAGCCGACGGCGGAGTTCATCTACATGGTGCCGTTCACTCCCCGGGGGAAGGACAACCTGGCGGCGTGGATGGTGGCGCGCAACGACGGGGATGCGTACGGCAAGCTCCGGGTCTACCGGCTGTCGCGCCAGAGCCTGGTCTTCGGTCCGCAGCAGATCGAAAACCGGATCAATCAGGACACCGAAGTCTCCCGGCAGGTCTCGCTCTGGGACCAGGGAGGCTCCAAGGTGATCCGCGGCGACCTCCTGGTGATTCCGATCGAGCAGTCGTTGCTCTACGTGCAGCCGCTCTACCTCCAGGCGGAGGGGGGCAAGATTCCCGAACTGAAGCGTGTGGTGGTGGCCTACCAGAACCAGGTGGTGATGGAGGAGACGCTTGACGCCGGATTGGCCAGGCTGTTCGGCGGGTCGGCAAAGGATGCGCCGGTGGCGGTGGCCGGGACCGGACCTGCTCCTGCTGCGGCAACGTCGGGGCCCGCGTTGAGCGATGCGGAGCTTCAGACGCTGGTGGCGGAAGCGCGGAGCCGCTATCAGGCCGCGCTCGCCGCGCAGCGGGCCGGGGATTGGGCCCGGTACGGCGAGGAAATCCGCAAACTGGGCGAGGTACTCGAGCGGTTGGGCGGAAAGGGAGGCCGCTGAATGTCAGAACATCCCTTCGAGACCGCCGGCCAGCAGCACCAGCGTCGCAGCTGGGCCGAACCCTGGAAGATCAAGGTGGTCGAGCCACTTCGGGTGACCTCCCCGGCGGAGCGCCAGCGCGCCCTCGCCGAGGCAGGTTACAACACCTTCCTGCTCCGCTCGGAGGACGTCTACATCGACCTGCTGACCGACAGCGGCACCAGCGCGATGAGCGACCGGCAGTGGGCGGGGATGATGCTGGGCGACGAGGCCTACGCCGGGAGTGACAACTTCTACCATCTCGAAGCGGCCGTCCGCGAACACTACTCGTATAAATGGGTGGTGCCGACTCACCAGGGACGCGGGGCGGAACACCTGATCAGCAGGGCCGCGATCGAGCCCGGGCAGTTCGTGCCGGGCAACATGTACTTCACTACCACGCGGCTCCACCAGGAGTTGGCGGGCGGGACCTTTGTGGACGTGATCATCGACGCGGCCCACGACGCAACCAACCGGCACCCCTTCAAGGGGAACATCGATCTGGCCAAGCTGGAGGCGCTGATCAGGCGGGAGGGGGCTGCGAAGGTCGCCTACGTGAGCCTGGCGGCGACGGTCAACATGGCCGGCGGCCAGCCGGTGAGCATGGAGAATGTACGGTCAGTGCGGGCGCTCTGCGACCGGTATGGCGTGCGTCTCTACCTCGATGCCACGCGGGCGGTGGAGAACGCCTTTTTCATCCAGGAGCGGGAGCCGGGTTACGCCAACATGGCGGTGAAGGCGATCCTCCACGAGTTCTGCAGCCATACCGACGGCGCCTGGATGAGCGCCAAGAAGGACAGCCTGGTGAACATCGGAGGGTGGCTGGCGGTGAACGACGCGGATCTCTTCGAGCAGCTGGGGAACATGGCGGTGGTGTACGAGGGACTGCACACGTACGGGGGGATGGCGGGGCGGGACATGGAGGCGCTGGCGATCGGGATCACCGAGTCGGTGCAGGACGACTATATCCGGGCGCGCATCGGTCAGGTGCGGTACCTGGGAGAGATCCTGACGGGGTGGGGAATTCCGATCGTGGAGCCGGTGGGAGGGCATGCGATCTTCCTGGACGCGAAGCGCTTTTACCCGAGCATCACCCAGGATCAGTTTCCGGCGCAGACCCTGGCGGCACAGCTGTATCTCGACTCGGGTGTGCGGAGCATGGAGCGGGGGGTGGTGAGCGCGGGGCGCGACCCGGCGACGGGGGACCACCGGTATCCCAAGCTCGAGCTGACGCGGCTCACGATCCCCCGGCGGGTTTACACCCAGGCGCACATGGACGTGGTGGCTGAGTCGGTGAGGGCGGTCTGGGAAACGCGGGAGGGGACAGAGGGACTCCGGATGGTCTTCGAGCCCCGGTACTTGAGGTTCTTCCAGGCGAGGTTCGAGCCGGCCTGAGCCTGTCCCCCGATCGCGCGGGGCGCAACCCGGCGGGCCGCAGGCGGCCTAATCCGACTGGCACTCCGATACCTTCACCCCATCGAACTGGAGGCTGGAATGGGATTCGTCAGGTCCTTCGCTCTGGCCCTCGTGTCCGGGACGGCGGCCTGTGGCGCGGGGCCCGCTGCTGCTCCGCCGGTTCCGGCGTCAGGCGCAACGCTGGCCCAGGTGTACTACTGGCGCGCCAAGCCGGGCAAATTCGAGGAGTACGGCCGCTACATCACTGAGTTTGCGGAGCGGGTCGACGCGGAGGCACATCAGGAGGGTGCGTTCGTGTCGGTGACGACGTATGTATCGCGCGACTCCACGTCGCCCTGGACCCACATGCGCGTCTTCCTGCTCCGGGACAGCACCCAGCTCCGGGGCCTGTCGGCGGCGCTGGAGCGAGCGGGCTCACGGGTCGAGCCTGACTCGGCCAGGCGCCGCGCCCGCAGCGAGTACTCCGCTACGCTCAGGGATCGCGTCGGGAGCGAGACGCTGGAGGTGCTCCGCTAACAAGGCGAGGCGATTGCACGGGGATCTCCAGAGTCGGTCCGAGGGTGCGGTCCCCCTCAGTCCCCGGTCCTCAGTCCTCAGTCCTCTTTGTCTCTCGCCCCGAGGAGCAGTGACCCCGACCAGTTCCGGATGACCAGGCTCCCCTCGTTCCGGCCGCCTCCCAGACGCTCCAGCATCAGCCGCGCCTTCCGTCCACCCGGAATGGCATCGGCCTGAAGCAGGTCGGCCCGGATCGCCCGGCCGGCGGGGATCGAATCGACCACCCGTTCGATCACGGGCATCAGGTCGAACCGCATGGTGTCCGCGCCCACCTGGACCTGCGCGATGCCCGTGGCGCTGTCGAAACGGACCGCGACCGTGTCGCCTCCGGCGGGGTTCACACCCACATCGCCGGAATGCAGCGCGAGGACCCAGTCGAAGCCGGTCACGAGCGTCGGTGCCGATCGGTCGGCGCCCAGATGGAACGTGCCGTCGGGGCCGAGCGCCGCGTACTCGGGGATGTAGCGCGCACCGGCCAAGGCCATGATCCGGGTTCCGGCCGAATCCCGGGGCGCGCCCCGGTGGCGCACCGACTCCCAGTCGATGGGAGGGAGCTCGCGCCCAACGGCTGCCGCGATCGCGCCGCCGGCTTGATGCTCCAGCAGGAAGCGGAGCGCGGCACTCGCTTGGGCCGCGTCGTCCCCGCCCATGGGATCCCGCGCCAGGTGATTCCTGAGCCGGTTTCGCTGGCTCGCCACCGAGACGCCAGTGACGCTCTGCGGGCCGTACAGAGTGAGCACCAGCAGCAGGGCCAGGGATGATGGAATCAGCCGGATGCCGCTGGCCGGCCGGAGCGAGAACCGAATCGCGATGCCCAGCAGCCAGGTGCCGAGCAGGACTGCGAGAACGCGTGGCTCGGTGAGGCCATAGGGCTCGATCCGCTTCCACAGGGCGACCAGCAGCATGAGGGCAGCCGGAATCAGGCCTACGAAGAGCCAGCGGGCGTAGGTCCGGATCCAGGTTTCGCCGGGGTCGGTCCGGAGGGGATGCACCAGCAGGAACCCGAGCAGTCCGGTCACCGCCACACTGCTCACCAGCCAGCCGATCCATCCGCTGGGCCACTCGGTGCCGGCCACCAGCTTCACCAGGTAGGCGAGCAGGATCAGCAGATAGCCGAAGACCAGCGGCGTCAGAATGTACTGGGCGAAGACCTTGAGCGCGCGGGGATAGTCGGTGTCCTGCGCCAGGGCGTCGAGATCCCGGGGCACATCGGCCAGGAAGATCCAGGTGTTCACCACGAAGGCCATGACGAACCAGATGCGCAGGTAGGTCTCCTCCTCGACGTCAACCCCGAAGAGCTGGTCCAGCGCGGCCAGCGCGATCGAGATGCCCACGAAGAGCACGGCCGAGAACACGACGGCGCGCAGGAATCCCAGGAAGAGGCGACGGTTGTACTGCCAGACGGCGAGCGAGTCGGGCGAGCCGGTGAGTGGCAGAAATGCGACCGCGAGGTGAACCACCGCGCTCAGCTGGAAGTACCGGATGGCCTCGTGCTTCTGATCCGGGCCGGGCCAGATGGCATGGAAACCGGCGAGCAGGACCAGCCCCAGCGCGGGGGCGAGCAGTCGCGGGGCGGGCGACCATCGTCGGCGCTCAGCCAGCAGCCGGAGGGCGATGGTTGCCGGGAGCCCGAGAGCCGCGACGAACGTCAGGCGGACCCAGTCGTCCTGGCGGGTCGCCTCGGTGGAGATGATGGCGGCGGTCGCCGCGACCGCGCCCGCCAGGAGCGTGAGAGGGAAACGGCGAGCCACAACCGCGGCGCGCTCGGCGAGCAGAGCCAGGGAAGGGAACCGCATGCGTGCCTCGGGGAGGGGGAAGGTGACCAACGCGCCGTCCCGCTTCTGAATACTACGGGGCCTCTACCTGCTCAAAGAAGCCGCGCCGGGACGCGAGCGCAATCACTGCAAGGAGGCGAGTTGCGCGACGCCGGAAGAGAATCCGCCACCGACCCATACGATCTCGACCGC
>DASWKS010000041.1:0-3173 GCA_036396495.1 Gemmatimonadales bacterium | reverse complement strand
GATGACGGGATCCTGGTGGCGGTGGGCGAACAGATCGGGGCCGCGCTGGAGGCGCTGGAGCTGACCCAACGGCTCGCGGGCCGCAGCGCCGACCTGGAGCGGCTTTCGGTTCGCATGATCCATCAGCACGAGGAACAGCGCCGCCGACTGGCCCGCGAGCTGCACGACGAGACTGCCCAGGTCTTCTCGGCGCTCAAGCTGCAGCTCGGCAGCCTGCGGGAGGCCGCGGTGCCCGAGCTCGCCCCCCGGTTCGATCGGGTGCTGGAACTGGTGAACACCGGAGTCCGCAGCATCCGCAATGTCACGGAAGATCTCCGTCCCACCATTCTCGACGACCTGGGTCTGGTGCCCGCCCTCCGGACCCTGGCCGACCAGTTCTCCCAGTGGAGCGGCCTCAGGGTCGAGTTCGAATCGCCCGATCAGTTGCCCGACCTGACCGCGGAGGCGGAGCTGGCGCTCTTTCGCGCGGTGCAGGAAGGGCTGTCCAACGTGGCCCGTCACGCCAACGCGCGGGGCGTCTTGGTCTCGGTGCAGCAACAGAACGGCCGGTTGCGACTGCTGGTGGAGGATGACGGCGTCGGCCTGGCCGCCGAGCGGCTCTCCCAGATCACCACTGGGCCGGGGCGCTCCGGACTATTCGGGATGCGGGAGCGAATTACTGCCCAGGGGGGCCGGGTGACCCTCGATCCAGGCCGGGCCGGCGGGCTGCGGCTGGTGGTCGAGCTGCCGGTGCAGGACGTCGAAGGAGTCAGATGACCGCGATCCGGGTGCTCATCGTGGACGATCACGCGTTGGTGCGGGAAGGGATCCGCCAGGCCCTTGCCGCACCCGGCTTCGAGGTGGTCGCCGAAGCGGGCGACGGCGCCGAGGGCATCGCCAAGGCGCGCCAGTTCGACCCCGACGTGGTGCTGCTCGACATCTCGCTTCCGGGCGAGAACGGGTTGCGGACGGCGGCCCGCCTCCGGGCCGATGTTCCGGGTTCCCGGATCCTCATGCTGAGCGTCTACGATCAGCCGGAGTACGTGCTGGAAGCGGTGCGGGTCGGGGCCCACGGCTACCTGCTCAAGGACACCCTGCCCGCGGAGCTCCGCCAGGCGATTCAAACCGTGGCGGCGGGTGGGACTTTGTTCGAACGGGTCCTCTCGGGCCCGCGGGAACCTGAACCGCGGGTGATCCCGGGCGACCTGCTCGAGCGGCTGGATCAGCTGACCCGGCGAGAGCGCGAGGTCCTGGTAGGGATCGCCGGCGGGAAGACCAACAAGGAGATGGCCGCGGCGCTGGGACTGAGCCCGCGCACGGTGGAATCCTATCGCGAGAGCCTGATCCGGAAGCTGGGGATTCCCTCGGTGGCCGGCCTCACCAAGTTCGCGCTCGATGCGGGGCTGCTGGGAAGATAGTCCTCTGGGACACCCCTTTCTGAACCGGGTTTCACCCGCCACTTAACTCCGCTTCATCCTCTCACTTAGAGAACCTCACCGCCGTAGAAATACGGGTCCGTTTTTCCCGCAATCGTACGGTGACGCCGCTAGGCGCTCGGACAGAGATTGCCAACGACTCTTCAGACTCGAGCCCCACACCATGTTGGTCCGACCCGTTGTGCTGGCGCTGTGGCTGCCTCTGGCGGCATTGCTGTTCTCCACCCCGCTTCAGGCCCAGGCCGACACGGCCGCCACGCGGAGCGACTCCACCCGGCGCGTGACCCGGCTGTCGCCGATCTCCGTGACGGCCACCCGCAGCGACCGCCGGGTGTTCCACATTCCCAGCCCGGTCCTGGTGCTCGACTCCGCCACGGTGCGGCAGGAAGTGCCTAACGGAGTCGCCGACCTGTTCCGCAATCTTCCCGGGGTGGACGTGACGGGCGTGGGGCCCAGCCAGTCCCGCCTGGTCATCCGGGGCCAGCGGGGTCAGCGCATTCTCCTGGCCGAGAACGGCATCCGGCTCAACAACAGCCGCCGGCAGCAAGATTTCGGCGAGCTCCCCAGCCTGACCGACATCAACGGCGTGAGCCGAGTCGAGGTGGTTCGGGGGCCGGCCTCGGTGCTGTACGGGACGGACGCCATCGGCGGCGTGGTCAACCAGATCACGCTGGCGGCCCCGGGCCAGGGGACACCGGACGGGGTGCGCGGCAGCCTGATGTTCACCTACGGCTCGGCGGCCGAACAGCAGCTGGTCCACGGCCTGCTGACCGGCCGCGCCGGCCGGCTGGGATTCGCCTTCACCGCGGGTTACCGCGACGCAGGCGCCTATGACGCGCCCGCGGGCACCTTCGGCAACCTGACGCTCAATCGCCCGACCCGAGTCAACGATACCGGCGTGATCGACCGCAACTTCTCGGGTGATCTGGGCTACGATGTAGCCCGTGGCCAGACGATTTCGCTGCGAGTATCGCACTACGCCGCGCGCGACGCCGGTTTCGGGTACGTGACCCCGAGCGACCTGGGAGACGCGGAGGGCGCCACCGTGCAGCTGCTCTATCCGGAGCAGGACGTCACCCGCGCGACACTGGGTTATCACGCCACCGGCCTGTCCTGGGCGCTGGCGGACCGGCTCAGTCTGACCGGCTACACCACCCAGAACGACCGGGTCTTCACCCAGTTCATCGCCGTCCCGTTCGGGGAACCCTTTCCGCCCGGCTCAGGCATCGACATCAATACCAAGAACGTGACCGACATCGGCACTTACGGCGCCCGGATCGAGGCGTCCAAGATCGTGGCAGGCAAACACTCCATCACGTACGGCGTGGACTGGTTCACCGACCGGGCCGATAACGCGGACACCAACGTGACGGTGATGCGGATGTTCGGTCCCCCCACGACCCGGATTTCCAATGCGCCGACCCTGCCTAACGCGTCGCTCTGGAGCGGGGGTGCGTTCGCCCAGGCGGACCTGGCCCTGCTGGAGCGGTTCTCGCTGGGCCTGGGGCTCCGGGGCCAGACGATTCACTCCGAGACCCGGACCACCGAGGGCCTGCCGGCCGATCGCGCGGGGATCTCGGCCACTGACGGCACCGTGGTCGGCTCGGTCAGCGGCCGGTATCAGCTGACCAACGCGATCAACCTGGTCGGCACAGTGGGACGGGCCTTCCGGGCGCCCAATCTGGTGGAGCGCTATTTCGAGGGCGCGGTGCCGGAGGGCAACGGCTTCCAGCTGGCCAACCCCGATCTCGCGCCCGA
>DASWKS010000040.1:0-2798 GCA_036396495.1 Gemmatimonadales bacterium | reverse complement strand
AGCCCATTATCCCGGAATCGATCCCGGAGCTGCGATTCATGCCCGTGATCCTGGGCGGGCTGCTGCTGCTGGGATTGGGGGCAGCAGCGGCCGGCCGCCGCCCGCTGCTCTATGCCTGGACCTCCGCCCTGCTGCTGCTGGCGCTGGCGGGCCTGGGGGACTTCTGGAGGTGGGGGTACGACTACGGCCACAACCTCGATTCCACCGCGGCGATCAAGGTGCCCGGCATGGCCTACCAGCCGCCTCTGATCGGCAGCAGGCAACTCCTCAACTTCCAGGCGACGTCGTGGCCCGCGCTGGGAGGCTGGGCCATCATGGTGGCCGGTTTTCTGGCGTCGGCCGCTTGTGTCGTGGAATGGAAGCGCTCCCGAGTCACTCCGCCCGAAGCCGCGCTCCGGCGCGCGGCCTGATGGGTTCGCGCGGGTGGCTCCTGGCGGCCATGATCGGGGCGGGATGCGGAGCGCCGCGTCCCGCCTCCATCAGGTATGGCGCGGTCAACTGCCAGCACTGCCACATGGCCGTGGCCGATCCCCGCTTCAGCGCCGAGCTGGTGACCCGCCGGCACAAGGTCTACGTGTTCGACGATCCGGGATGCCTGGCGGCCTTCGTTTCGGCGGGCAGGGTGGCTGCCCGTGACGTGCACTCGCTCTGGGTGAGCGACTTTCTGGAGCCCGACTCGCTGCTCGATGCCCGGAGGGTGGTCTTCATCAGGACCGACCGGATTCGAACTCCGATGGATAGCCGGGTGATCGCGGTGCGCCCGGGAGCCCGGGCCGACAGTTTGCGGGTCGCGCTGAACGGTGTGGAGCAGACCTGGGACGAGGTGCTGGCGGCCGCCTCGGCTCAGGGTCAGCCGGAACAGTGAACGGTGAACGGTGAACGTGAAACGGTTACTTCCCCTGGTGCTGGCGGGGATGGTCCTGCCCGGCTCCATACCGGCGCAAACCATCGTCTCAGCCGGCGGACCCATCTCCTCCGTGGCCGAGGCGGTGCGGCGGGCCGCGCCGGGCGATCGCATCGTGGTGCGGGCGGGGACCTATCACGAAGGCCCCATCATTATCGACCGCCGGCTCGAGCTGGTCGGCGAAGGGCGTCCGGTCATCCGGGGCCGGGGCGACCATACGCTGGTGCTGGTCACCGCGGACAGCGTTGTGCTCCGGGGTCTCGTGTTGGAGAACGTGCAGCCCAGCCAGGTGGAGGACCGGGCCGCGCTGCGATTCGAGGGCGTGCGAGGCTGTCGCGTGGTGGACCTGGAGATTCGCGAGTCGTACTTCGGCATCTATCTCGCCCAGTCAGAGGGGTGCCGCTTGGAGCGAAACCGGGTGCGGGGACCAGGCCGGCGCCAACGTGATGCCGGCAACGCCATCCATCTTTGGAGCGCCAACCGGATGGACCTGGTGGACAACGTCGTCAGCGGCCACCGCGACGGGCTCTACTTCGAATTCGTGCGCAACACGCTGATCCAGGGAAACACCAGCAGCGGCAACGCGCGCTACGGACTCCATTTCATGTTCTCGGACAGCTGCACCTACCGGGAGAACCTCTTCCGCCGGAACGGGGCCGGAATCGCGGTGATGTACACCCGCCGCATCATTATCGAGCGGAACCGCTTCGAGGAGAACGAGGGCGCGACCGCTTACGGCCTCCTGCTCAAGGAGATCGCCGACAGCCGGCTCAGCGACAACCAGCTCCGCCGCAACACGGTGGGGATCCTGGTTGATGGAGGCGGGCGGCTGGAGATCAGGGGCAATCGCTTCCTGGACAATGGCTGGGCCGTGAAGCTGATGGCCAGCAGCGTCGACAACCGGTTTGAGCGGAATGTCTTCGCCGGGAACTCGTTTGACGTTGCCAGCAACAGCCAGAGCAACTACTCCACCTTTGCGGGAAACTGGTGGGACCGCTATCGCGGCTACGATCTCGACCGGGACGGCCGGGGGGACGTGCCGTTCCGCCCGGTGCGACTGTTTTCTCTGCTGGTGGCGCGCCATGAACCGGCGATGATCCTGCTCCGGAGCAGTTTCGTGGACCTGCTGGATCTGGCGGAGCGGGTGCTTCCGGTGCTCACGCCCGAGACCCTGGCGGATTCGGCCCCGCTGATGGCGCGGCCCCAATGAGCGCCCCGGCCATCGAGTTCAAGGGAATCCGGAAACGCTTCGGCCGGCTGCAGGTGCTGGACGGCATCGACGCCGTACTGGGTTCCGGGCGGGTCACCGCCATCGTGGGCCCCAATGCGTCAGGCAAGTCGACGCTCATCAAGTGCGCGCTGGGGCTGGTGCGGCCCGACGCGGGCGAGTGCCTGGTGCTGGGTGCGTCCGCCAACGGCGGACCCGAGTATCGGCGGCGGATCGGCTATATGCCGCAGGGAGCGCCGTTGCCGGACAATCTCACCGGCCGGGAGGTGCTGCAGCTGGTGCAGGGCATTCGGCCCGGCGAGGAAACCGACGAAGACCTGCTGCATCGGTTCGGGCTCGGCCCGGAACTCGATAAGCCGGTCCGCACCCTGTCCGGTGGCACGCGCCAGAAGCTGAACGCCGCCATCGCGTTTCTGTTCCGGCCGGCGTTGATCGTGCTGGATGAACCGACCGCGGGGCTGGATCCGCTGGCGAGCGGCATTCTCAAGGACCGGGTGCGGGAAGCGGTGGAAGCGGGAGCGACCGCGTTGCTGACGTCGCACGTGATGAGCGAAGTGGAAGTGCTGGCCGACGACATCCTGTTCCTGGTCGACGGGAAGGCTCACTTCCACGGCTCGATGATCCAGCTGCAACACACCACCGGCGAGCAGCGGCTGGAGCGGGCGG
>DASWKS010000039.1:0-1966 GCA_036396495.1 Gemmatimonadales bacterium | reverse complement strand
CCACACCGAGTACAGCGCGATGAAGTTCTCCTTCTTCTTCATCGCGGAGTACGCCAACGTGGTGACGGTCTGCGCCATGATCACGACGCTCTTCTTCGGCGGCTGGGACATCCCCTTCACCGACTGGGACCGGTCGGGCGGACTGCTGCCCACCCTGGTGACCTGGCTGTTCTTCTTCGTCAAGGTCCTCTTCTGGGTCTTCGTCGTGATGTGGATCCGCTGGACGCTGCCCCGGTTCCGCTACGACCAGCTCATGGCGCTCGGCTGGAAGTTCATGATGCCGCTGGCGCTGACCTACATCATGGTGATGTGCACCGCGATCTACCTGGTCGAGCGGGTGCTCAAGGTGGACAGCCCGGTGATGGGATCGCTGATCCTCTTCGGCCTCAACATCGCCATCGCCTTCCTGGTCTTCGGCGTGCTCGACAGCGGCGTGTTCATCCGGGGCTCCGGCTACCGGCAAAAGGTTCTCGAAGCGCGCGGCACCCGTGCCGCGGTGGCGGGCTGATGGCGATCGGCGTGAAAGTCATGAAGCGTCCGGACCGGCAGGTCAGCTACGTCCGGGCCACCCTCAAGGGAATGGCGCTCACCTTCAAGCACATGCTGGAGAAGAAGGTGACGATGCAATACCCGGAGCAGAAGAGCACCGATCAGGACCACGGGGGGGGGACGTACTCGCTGTCGCCCCGCTGGCGCGGCACCCACCGGATGCTCACCGACGAGCAGGGACGCTCGAAGTGCGTGGCCTGCGGGCTCTGCCCCCAGATCTGCCCGGCCAACTGCATCAAGCTGGTGCCGGGCGAGGACGAGCAGGGGAATCGCTACCCGCTCATCTACGAGATCGACGAGTTCCGCTGCATCTTCTGCGGCTACTGCCAGGAAGTCTGCCCCGAGGAGGCGATCCACGTCGGGGTCCATTTCGAGAACTCGGAGTACAGCCGTGGCCGGTTCGTGTACGACCTCGAGCGGCTCCAGTCGCAGACCCACGCCGTCTCGACGCTCTGGGACCCCTCGGACCCCGAGGGTGAGTAGATGACCGAGGCGGTCTTCTACGTCTTCGCGGCCTGCGCGGTAGTGACGGCCTCGATGTGCATCCTGTCCCGCAGCGCCATGTCCGCCGTCCTCTGGCTCACGGCGACGATGCTCTCGCTGGCGGCGCTCTACGTCCTGCTGAGCGCGGAATTCATCGCCGCGATCCAGGTGCTGGTCTATGCCGGCGCGGTGATGGTCCTCTTTCTCTTCGTCGTCATGCTGCTGAACCTGGGCCACCCGACCACCGACATGCGGGGCCCCGCCTCGGTGGCGGCGACGATCGTGATCGCGGGCCTGCTCGCGATCCAGCTCGCCGCCCTGTGGCGCTACTCGCCGGCGCGCCTCGCGGGCGAGGTGGCGCAGGCGCCCCAGTTCAGCGATCCGGCCACCCTCTTCGCCGCGGGGCGGCTCGCCCGCGAAGAGGCGGTGGCCCACGGGGTGGTGGGGGCGGTGGCCGCGCCGCTCTTCCAGGTCTACCTCGTCCCCTTCGAGATCACCTCCATCCTGCTCCTCGCGGCCATCGTCGGCGCCGTGGTGCTGGCCAAGCGGAGGATCTGATGACCGACGGCATGGCCCTGCTGGGCCCGGCGCTGGGGCTCTCGGCGATCCTCTTCAGCCTCGGCGTCGCCGGCGTGCTGCTGCGGCGCAACGTGATCGTGCTCTTCGTCTGCATCGAGCTGATGCTGAACGCGGTGAACCTCACCTTCGTGGCGCTGGCCCAGCTGCACGGGGCCGGCGGCCAGGTGATGGTGTTCTTCGTGATGACCGTCGCCGCCGCCGAGGCCGCGGTGGGGCTTGCCATCATTCTCGCCATCTTCCGGCATAAGCAGTCGGTGGACCTCCAGAACATCAATCTGCTCCGGGGCTGATGATCGCTTCTCAGTGGGTCTGGCTCGCCGTGGCGCTCCCCCTGGCAGGGTTCCTCGTCAACGGA
>DASWKS010000038.1:0-5760 GCA_036396495.1 Gemmatimonadales bacterium | reverse complement strand
CTCCCCTCTACCGGCCGGATCAGCTATCTCCGTGCCCCCGGCGGGCCTGGCGTGAGGTGGGATGCGGGCTTCGAAGCGGGCGATGAGGTATCCCTTTTTTACGACTCGATGATCGCCAAGCTCATCGTATTCGCTCCCGATCGGATCACCGCCATCGCCCGGATGCGCCGGGCGCTGAACGAGCTGGTCGTGCTGGGGGTCGCCACCAACCAGGGATTCCATACCCGGCTGTTCGCTGATCCTTCCTTCCGGGCCGGCGAAGTCGACATTCAGTTCCTCGAACGGCGGGCCGACCTGCTGCGTCCGGTGGCGGACGAGGCTCGCGATCTTCCGCTGGCGGTGGCGGCTGCTCTGCTGGAGGACCGTCGTCGCCACGGGCTCAAACTCTCGGTCGGCCCGGGAGAGAGTGGTCCCAATCCCTGGCTGGATGCGGGACGGCGCGACGGACTGCGGTGACCGCGCCGGTTCGGATTCTGCGGATCGCGGCGGGAGGTGACGGCGTGGGCCGGCTGGCGGACGGCCGGACCGTGTTCATCCCGCGTACCGCCCCGGGAGATCTGGTCGATCCGGCCGAGGTGCGGCTCCACGCCCGATTTGCCCGGGCGCGACTGGGCCGGTTGCTGGCTCCCGGGGCGGATCGCATCGAGCCGCCCTGTCGCCACTACGACGCCGATTCGTGCGGCGGCTGTCAGCTCCAGCATCTCGGCCGCGAAGCCCAGCGCACCGCTCGTCGCGCGATCGTGGGTGATGCGCTGCGCCGGATCGGCCGTCTCGACACTCCTGATCCGGTGCTCGAGGCTGGCGCAGAGGAACTGCACTACCGGACCAGGATCACGCTCGCGCTCGACCCCGCCGGGCGGCGGGCTGGGTTCCATCGGTTGGGCGAAGCGGACGAGGTCTTCGAGCTCGAGCGCTGCGAGATCGCGGACGAGCGCCTGAACCAGCTCTGGTTCGTCGTGCGCAACGCATCGGGCGAATGGCCACCCGCGCTGCGGCAGATCGTGCTGCGGGTCGGTCGCGACGGATCGGCGCACCTGATCTTCCGGGGCCCGGTTCGGCCGGACCTCCACCTGACCCGCCGGATCGACGCGGCGATCTGGTGGGAACCTCCCGACCAGCCTCCCCGGCTGGTGAGTGAGTTGGCCGTCGCCGCTGGGGTGATTCCGCCGGGCGTGTTCGAGCAGGTCCATCCGGCCATGGCGTCCCGGGTGCGCGACTACGCGCTGGCCCAACTCGGCCCGGTCGCCCGACACCACGTCTGGGATCTCTACGCCGGGGTGGGAGAAACCTCAGCGGCGCTCGCCACGGCCGGCGCGACCGTCGAGAGCGTGGAGGTGGACCAGGACGCGGTGCAGGTCGCGGAGCAACGCGGTCCGCGTCAGGGTGTGACTCGCTACCTCGGCCGGGTGGAGGACTGGGTGGCCCAGCTCCGCCGGCCGGATGCAGTGGTCACCAACCCTCCGCGTACCGGCATGGACCCACGGGTGGTCCGCGACCTGGCTTCGGCCCGCCCCCGGCTTCTCGTTTATATCTCCTGCGATCCCGCGACCCTGGCCCGGGACCTCGCCGGGTTTCGCGAGCGTTACCGGGTGGACGACGTTCGCGCATTCGACCTCTTCCCCCAGACCGCGCACGTGGAAACCGTGGTGCGGCTCGAGGTGCGATGAAGTACTTCGTCAGCCTGGCGGGACGAACCCATGAGGTCCTGGTCGAAAGTGGCGGGGTGGTTCTCAACGGCCGGGTGCATCAGGCCCAACTGGAGCTGGTCCCCGGGACGCCGTTGTGTCACCTGATCCTGGACGGCCGGTCGTTCTGTTTCGCCGTCTCGCCCGAGGCTCCGGGCGAATGGAATCTGCTGGATGCGGGTGAGACGGTCGCGGTGGAAGTACTGGACGAACGGACCCGGTACATCCGAAGCCTGGCCGGCGGCGGCAAGACCCATCTGACCGGCGGAGCGGTGAAGGCGCCGATGCCGGGTCTGGTGGTCAAACTGCTGGTCGGGCCGGGGGACCAGGTGAAGGCGGGACAGAGTCTGGTGGTGCTCGAGGCCATGAAAATGGAAAACGAGCTCAAGGCGCCCGGGGCCGGGCTGGTGGCGGCCGTGTCAGTGAAGCCGGGTCAAGCGGTGGAGAAGGGCCAGCCCCTTGTGCTACTCCAGCCGGTTCCTCCCGCTTGACGTAACCCCTTGCTACAAATTAGTTTTCCATGCTCTGCCAGATCCGGTTCTGGCGGAAGGAAAGCGGGATCACGCGGACATTCGAGACTGATGAAGACCTTTACCGCCACGCCGGCTGATATCAGCCACGACTGGCATGTCGTGGATGCGCAGGGCGTGCCGCTCGGGCGGCTCGCCACGATGGTGGCGCAGCTGATCCGGGGCAAACACAAGCCGACCTTCACGCCGCACATGGATGGGGGCGATTTCGTCGTCGTGGTCAACGCCGCCAAGGTGAAGCTCACCGGCACCAAGATGGACCAGAAGCGGTACTTCCGGCACACGGGGTACATGGGTCACGAACGCTTCACCGCCGCCAAGGACATGCTGGCGAAGCACCCGGAGCGGATCATCGAGAAGGCCGTGCATGGCATGCTACCCAAGAACTCGCTGGCCAAACAGAAGCTCCGCACCAAACTCAAGGTGTACGCCGGACCCAGCCATCCGCACTCGGCCCAGCAGCCCAAGCCCTACCCCACGAAGGTGAGCGCATGACCAGTACGACCCCCGAGTTCCGGTGGCACGCCGTCGGCCGCCGCAAGACCAGCGTCGCCCGCGTGTATCTGACTCCGGGGACCGGAAAGTGGGACATCAACGGCCGCACGCTGGGTGATTTTTTCCCCCGCGGCTCGCTGGTGACGCATATCCAGCAGCCGTTCACCACCACCGATACTCTGGGCGCCTTTGACGTCCGGGCCCGGGTCAACGGCGGCGGGCAGACCGGCCAGGCCGGCGCGCTGCGGATGGCGATTGCGCGGGCGCTCTGCGCCGCCGATGAAATGCACCGCACCAAACTCCGGGCCAACAGCCTGCTGACCCGCGATCCCCGCGCGGTGGAGCGGAAGAAGCCGGGCCGGCCGGGAGCGCGGAAGCGGTTCCAGTTCAGTAAGCGGTAGGTTGTCAGCCGGTCCGGGGTCGGTCGGCCAGTCGGTCCGACCCGACCGACCTGACCAACATACCGACCGACCGACCGAATACACACATCGCCGGATCGGATCGCAGGGTGCCTACGGGTCAGCGAACGAGATGATGGCGGTGGCGGAACCAACCCTCATGGAAGGAAACAGCAGCGCGTGACGACAAGCGTAATGACGGGCACACAACCGCAGGTCAAGGATCTCCTCGAAGCAGGCGTACACTTCGGACATCAGACCCGGCGCTGGAATCCCAAGATGCGCCGGTTCATCTTCGCCGAGCGGTCCGGCATCTACATCATCGATCTGCAGAAGACCGTGCGCCAGATCCAGAAAGCCCAGGAGCTGTTGCGCAACGTGGTGATGCGGGGCGACAACGTTCTCTTCGTCTGCACCAAGAAACAGTTGAAGGCACTGGTGAAGGCGGAGGCCGATCGCTCCGGCGCCTTCTACATCACCGAGCGCTGGCTGGGCGGGACCCTCACCAACTTCCAGACCATCAAGAAACAGATTCGCCGGCTGCGGGATCTGGAGCAGGGCGGGGACAGCGGCGAGTTCGCCAACTACACCAAGAAGGAACGGCTGCTGTTCGAGCGGGAGCGGGTCAAGCTGTCCCGCAACCTGGAAGGACTCAAGAACATGGGCCGGTTGCCCGGGGCCCTGTTCGTGGTGGATGCAAAGAAGGAGAAGATCGCCATCGCCGAGGCCAACAAGCTGGGGGTGCCGGTCGTCGCCATTGTGGATACCAACGCCGATCCGGATCTCATTACGGTGCCGATCCCAGGCAACGACGACGCGATCCGGTCGGTGGCGCTCATCACCGCGGCCTTGTCCGATGTGATTCACGAAACCCGGATGCAGGCCCCGGCACGGGAGTCGTCCGAGGACACCGACGCGGAGACCTACAGCACCGACGCGGGCACGGAAGGCGATGTCGACGCCGAGCGTCGCAAGCGTCGGCCGGCCCGTAAGCGGCGGCCCAAGCCGGAGGCCATCGCGGCCCGGTTGAAGGCGGATGTTCCCGAGGGGACGTCACCGGCGACGAGCGACGCGTCCTAGGCCGACGGGCGGGCAGGCGGGCAGGCGGGCGGTTCCCGCCGCCCAGGATCCATCATCCGCCGCTCTCTGGCACAAGGCCCGGAGCGGCGGTTTTCTTAGGGACAGGATTATGACGCAGACGATAGCGGCGAAAGACGTGGCGGAGCTCCGCGCCCGGACTGGGGCGGGCATGATGGACTGCAAGAAGGCCCTGGAAGAGGCCGGGGGCGATATGGGCCGGGCGGCGGAGATCCTGCGCGCCAAGGGTATCGCCAAGGCCGAAAAGCGGGCCGGCCGAACCACCTCGCAGGGCGTGGTGGCCGCCCTGCTCCTGCCGGACGGCAGTGCCGGAGCCATGGTCGAAGTCACCTGCGAAACCGATTTCGTGGCCCGTAACGATGACTTCCAGAAGGCGGTTTCGGAGCTCCTCAACCAGGTGATGGCCACCGAGCCGATGGGCCTGGAGGCGTTCCTGGCCCAGCCGGCGGCCGGGCCCCACGGCCAGACCGTGGCCGACCAGGTCAAGGAGCTGACCGCCAAAACCGGCGAGAACGTGGCGCTCCGCAACGCGGTGAAGTACGCCCCCGGTCATTCCGGCGCGGTCGGACTGTACCTGCACCATAACCGCCAGGTCGGGGTGCTGGTGGAGCTCGAGTGCGGCAGTGAGGGCGTGGCCCGGGGCAGCGGGGTGCAGGAGCTGGCGCGTGAGCTGGCGCTGCACATCGCTTCGGCCGATCCGATCGCGGTGCGGGGCGAGGACATTCCGGCCGAGGTGGTCGACCGGGAGCGCCGCATCGCCGAGGAGCAGGTCACCGCCGAGGGCAAGCCCGAAGCGGTCCGGGGCAAGATCGTCGAGGGCAAGATCAAGAAGTTCCTGTCCGAGCGGGCGCTGCTCAACCAGCTCTGGGTGAAGGATGACAAGAAGACAATCGGCCAGCTGGTGGACGCGGTCTCCAAGCCGCTGGGCGACGCCGTCACCGTGACCCGCTTCACCCGGCTCAAGGTGGGAGAGAGCTGATGCCCTTGGCCTACCGCCGGGCTCTGCTCAAACTGTCGGGTGAGGCGCTGGCGGGGGAGCGCGGCCTGGGTCTGGACTATTCGGTCATCGAACGGCTGGCGGACGAAATCCGCACCGCGCACGGCCGGGGAGTGCAGCTGGGACTGGTGGTAGGTGGCGGCAACATGGTACGCGGCGCGCGGGCCAGCAAGGAAGGGCTGGACCGGGTGTCGGGCGATTACATGGGCATGCTGGCCACGGTCATCAACGCGCTGGCGCTGCAGGACGTGCTGGAGCGCTTTGGGCTCGCCACCCGGGTGATGACCGCGATTCGCATGGAGTCGGTGGCGGAGCCATACATCCGGCGCCGCGCCATCCGGCATCTGGAGAAGGGCCGGGTGGTCATCTTCGCCGCCGGCACCGGCAATCCCTTTTTCTCCACCGACACCGCGGCGGTGCTGCGGGCGCTCGAGATCGACGCCGAGGTCATCCTCAAGGCCACCAACGTGGACGGGATCTACACCGAGGATCCGAAGACCAATCCCGCGGCCACCTTCATTCCGGAGCTGACGTTCCAGCAGGCGCTGGTCGAGGGG
>DASWKS010000037.1:0-14518 GCA_036396495.1 Gemmatimonadales bacterium | reverse complement strand
TCTTCGTGCCGGCCGGCGCGCCACCCCAGGCCAGCGGCGGGGAATGATCGGTCCCGTCGCAGGTGTATTTCGAAGGAATGGAACCGTCAGGCGTAAAGCCCGGAGACGAGAGGACGAAGGCAGGTGTCATGTTTCGAGCCTCGCAGACAGGTAGGCGACACACTGATCCAGCGTAGCGACCCGGGCATAATCCATCTCGGGCACGTCCACGTGAAGCTCGCGGTCGAGCTCCAGCAGAAAGTTCATGAAGTCCATCGAATCGATGTCCAGCTGGTCGCGGATGGGCCTGCCGGGGTCGAGCCGAGTGAGATCGGCTTCCGGGGCCACCGACCCGAGGGCACGCAACACGGCGGACCTGACATCAGCGGGGATCACAGCCGTTCCGGCTCCTGCAACAGGCCCGACAATGCGAAGAGAAACAGCCCTCCGCGATGGCCGTCGCTCGCACGATGGTCGGCCGCCAGGGTAACCGTGACGACGGGACGCGGGACCACCTGTCCCCCCACGACCCAGGGACGCTCCACCACCCGCCCGAATCCGACGATCGCCACCTGGGGTGGGTAAATCACGCCGAATACCGATTCGACACCCCGGTCGCCCAGCTGGGTGACGGTGACGGTGGAGCCGCTCAGTTCCGAGCTGCGCAGTCCACCGGTCCGCGCCCGCCGTACCACTTCCATGACATCGGTCATGAGTTGTGACACCGGCCGCTGATCGGTATTGGGCAGGGTCGCCACGACCAGTCCGCCACCCCGGAGCGAAATCGCCAACCCAAGATGGATCCCCTGGGCCGGGACCGCACGACCCTCCAGCCATTGGGCGTTTAGATCGGGGAAGTCTCTGAGAGCCAGCGCGGTGGCCTTGAGCAGGAGGGCATTGGGCCCAAGCCGCTCCGCCACCGGGCGGTTGCGGTTATAGTCGGCCAGCCACGTCATCAGGCCACCCAGATCCACCGTGGTCGCGAGGTAATAGTGGGGGATCTCCCGCTTGGAGCGTGACACGGCGGCGGCAATGGCGGCCCGCATGCGGGCGGTTCGGTCGACCTCCCCGGCCTCCTCGGGTGGTGCCGCCGGCGCTCGCGACGCACGCTCCACATCCTCGCGGGTCACCACGCCACTGGGCCCGCTTCCCGCAATCGTCCTGAGGTCGAGCCCCAGCTCGGCGGCCCGGCGACGGGCCAGCGGCGAAGCCCGATGACGTTCGGGTGGGGCCGGAACGCCGGGCGGACCGGCCGCGGCCGGCGCGGCTTCAGGCACGCCCTCTTCCCGGATGGTGGCGAGCGGCGTTCCCACCGGCACCCGAGTGCCCGGCTCCACCAGCAACCGCTCCACAACGCCGGAGGTAAAGACCTCCACCTCGATGACCCCCTTGTCGGTGTCCACCTCCGCGATGATATCGCCCCGGGTGACCCGGTCGCCCGGCTGCTTGAGCCACTCGAGCAGTCGCCCGGCCCGCATGTCCGCGCCGAGAGATGGCATCACGAACTCAGCCACGGACCGGGCTCCCGAGCATCGCCCTCACGGCGGCAGCGATCTGGGTGGCTTGGGGCAGCGCCGCCTCTTCCATGTGCCGGGCATAGGGCATCGGAACCTCGGCACTGCAGACCCGGGCCGGTGGTGCATCCAGCTCGTAGAAAGCCTGCTCCGTGATGCGGGCACACACCTCGGCCGCGAGGCTGCCGGTGCGCCATGCCTCATCAATGGCGACCACCCGATGGGTCTTGCGCACCGAGGCGAGCATCGTGGCGTCGTCGAGCGGCCGGAGGATGCGGAGGTCGATCACTTCGGCCGAGATGCCATCGTGTGCCAGCTCATCGGCCGCCGCGAGCGCTTTCCACACGGAGTAGCCATGAGCTATCAGCGTCACATCATCGCCTTCGCGGCGGAGCGCGGCCTGCACCAGGTCGGCCGGGGCCAGCGGCTCGGCCACATCGCCTTCCATGGGATAGAGTGACGCATGCTCGAAGATGATGACCGGATCGGGCTCGCGCAGCGCGGCGAGCAACATCCCGGCCGCGTCGGCGACGGTGGCCGGGGCCACCACCCGGAGGCCCGGCACGTGGGCGTACCATCCTTCGAGACTGTGCGAATGCTGCGCCGCAAGCTGGCGACCGGCGCCGGTGGCCATCCGGATCACCAGGGGCACGCCGAGTTGGCCACCCGACATGTGGCGGAGGGTGGCCGCGTTGTTCACGATCTGATCCAGCGCCAGCAGACTGAAGTTGACTGTCATGATCTCGACGATGGGCCGCATGCCCCCCAGCGCGGACCCAACGCCGGCGCCGACGAACGTAGACTCCGAGAGCGGGGTGTCGCGCACCCGATCGGGGCCGAACCGGTCGAGCAAACCGTGACTGGCCGCGTACGCCCCTCCATAGCGACCGACATCCTCTCCCATGAGAAAGACCCGGGGGTCGTTCTCCAACGCGGTCACCAGCGCCGCGCGCACCGCTTCCCGGTACGTGATACGACTCATCTGGTCGCCTCCAAAGTCACGTGACGGAGCACCTCTTCCACCGGCTCAAGCCCGCCCCGCTCCGCCTCCTCAACGGCCAGGGCTACCGCGGCCTGCGCCTCCCGCTCCAGGACCTGGAGCCCCGCGTCGTCGAGCAGGTTCCACTGGCGGAGACGCGCGGTGAAGGTCGCGATGGGATCCCGTTCCATCCATCGGCGCACCTCATCCTTGCTGCGGTACAGCTCCGGGTCGTACATGGAGTGGGCCCGGAAGCGATACGTGAGCAGCTCGAGGAGCACCGGCCCGGTGCCCAGACGCACCTGCTGGGCCGCCTGTCGCACCGCCGCTTCCACCGCCAGGACGTCCATGCCATCGACCTGCTCACCGGTCATGCCGTAGGCCGAGGCCTTGGCTGCAATGTTGGTCGAGGCCTGATGCCGCTCGATGGCGGTTCCCATGGCGTAGCGGTTGTTCTCGCAGAGGAAGAGCACCGGGAGTTTCCAAAGCGTGGCCAGATTGAGCGATTCGTGGAACTCGCCTTCAGCCACAGCGCCGTCGCCGAAGAAGCACGCCGTGATCCCGGGCCGGTCTTGCAGCCGGTCGGCCAGGGCCAGCCCCACAGCGATGGGAAGCCCGCCCCCCACGATGGCGTAGCCGCCGTAGAATCGCCTGGCGGCATCGAACAGATGCATCGAGCCGCCCCTGCCGCGGCTGCAGCCGGAAACCTTCCCGAACATCTCGGCCATGATCACACCGGGTGAGATGTCGCGGGCGAGGGCGTGGCCGTGCTCGCGATAGGTCGCCACTACGGCGTCGTCGGCCGTGAGGGCCTGCATCGCCCCGACCGCCACCGCCTCTTCTCCTATATACAGATGGAGGAAGCCCCGGATCTTCTCCTGGCTGTACAGCTCGATGCAGCGCTCCTCGAATCGCCGGATGAGCAGCATCCGGGCGAGCAAATCCCGGGCGTGATCTCGACCGGGCGGGGCCCCGACTGGCATAGCAGCGGTGACGGTCACGGCATGCCCTCCAGGGTGGAGATGTCACCCTCCGGTAGCCCGAGCTCGCGGGCTTTGAGCAGCCGACGCAGAATCTTGCCGCTCCGCGTCTTCGGCAGGGAATCGACGAACACCAGTTCTTTCGGCGCCACGACCGCGCCCAGACGGGACCGGGCGAACCCGAGAAGGTCACGACGCAACCCGTCATCGCCGGCATGTCCCGGCTTGAGGGCCACGAATGCCTTCACGATTTCCAGGGCGACGGGGTCCGGCTTGCCGATGACGGCCGCCTCCGCCACCGCGGGATGAGCCAGGAGCACACTTTCGACCTCGAACGGACCGACCAGGTGCCCCGAGGTCTTGATCACGTCATCCGACCGGCCGACGAACCAGTAGTATCCGTCCTCGTCCCGCCGAGCCAGATCGCCGGTGAGATACCAGCCGCCGGCAAAACACCCGGTCGTGCGGTCGGGATCCTCCCAGTAGCCACGAAACATGGACGGCCACCCCGGGCGGAGCGCCAGTTCACCCTCTACGCCGGGTTCCCGAATCTCCTCGACCCCTTCGCCCTCCCGGCGCACGATGCCCGCCTCGATTCCCGGCACAGGGCGCCCCATGCTTCCGGGGCGGATTTCGGTGCCCGCGAAGTTGGCGATCATGATGGACCCGGTCTCGGTCTGCCACCAGTTGTCGTGGAACGGGTGCCCGAAGGCATCGCGGCCCCACACCACGGCATCGGGGTTCAGCGGTTCTCCTACGCTGGCGAGGAACCGGAGATGAGGAAACCGTCGGCGCCGGAACGGCTCGAGACCGGCCCGCATCATCATTCGAATCGCCGTCGGGGCGGTGTACCACACGGAAACGCCTTCCCGCTCCAGGATGGAGCACCAGCGTTCGAGGTCAAAGTCGGCCTCGTCAACAATGCTGGTGACGCCCAGGACGAGTGGAGCGATGATGCCATAGGACGTCCCCGTCACCCAACCGGGATCGGCCGTGCACCAGAAGACGTCCTCCGGTCTCAAGTCCAGCGCCGTTCGTGCGGTCGCCGCATGGGCGATAACCGCTCCATGGACGTGCATCGCTCCTTTGGGCCGTCCCGTCGTGCCGCTGGTGAAGTGCAGTAGCGCCAAATCCGAGGCCGTGCTTCGGGGAATGGCGTACTCGTCCCGAACGCGCTCCGTGAGCGCCGACCAGCGGTGGATTCCCTGGCCGGGCGACACTGGATCCTCGCCGATGAGGATCACGTGCTGCAGGGCAGGAAGGTCGGATCGGATCCCGCTGATTTTCCGCTCATACAACGGGGCGGTCGTGACCAACACCTCACCCCGGCCGATGGCCAGGCGAGCCCGGATGGGTTCGGGTCCAAACGCCGCAAAGAGGGGACAGACCACACAGCCGTGTTTGAGACCACCGAGCACCGCGGCGTATAGCTCGGGTATTCGACCAGCCAGAACGTAGACCCTGGTGCCTCGCCCGGCACCCAGATCCGCGAGGGCGTTGGCGAAGCGGCTCGACAGGCGATCGAGATCGCGAAAGGTCAATTCCTGTCTGGAGCCATCCTTCCCCAGGCACCGCAAGGCCACCTTGTCGGCAAGACGGCCGGCTGCATGATGCCCAACCGCCTCCCACGCGATGTTGAGACCCCCACCGGGCAGCCCGGCAAGCTGGCGGCGGGCCGATCCCCACGAGAAACTCCCACGCGTGGCCTCGTAGTCACCCAGATTGGTGGGAGATGCTTCCGTTGGTACCGGGTCGATCAGCGGCGGCCAGGTGGTCGTGGCAGTGGCCATCACGGGCGTCCCTCGGTGACGAGGCCACGCCCAGACTAATCCTGTTCGGGTGAAGCATGAATGAGCCTGGTCTGAAGCTGACTGTTCGTGTCTTGGAAGCGCGCTTGGCATCGCCAGGTTCGCACCCGGTTCATAGAGGCTTCATGTCGTCGCGCGCACTTTCCGGTGACCGGAGCATTGGGGCCGTACGGGAGGAGAGGATGGTACCATGGAACAACCACTGCAGATCACGGCACACAACCTTGCGCTGTCGCAGGATGTCGAAGCGGTCATCCGACGGGAAGTGGCGAAACTGGAGCAGTTTTACCCGCGCATCATAAACTGCCGTGTGCTGCTGGACGCGGAGCACCGCTTTCCGGCCGGCGAGGTCGTAGCCTATGGGGTACGGATCGATCTCACAGTGCCGAACGGCGGGCTCCCCACCACCCGCCAGACTCATGAGGAGTTGCTGACCGCGGTCCAGCGCGCGTTCGACGCATCCAGGCGACAACTGGAAGACCACGCCCGAATCCAACGCGGCGAGGTTGGCGCCCCGGAAGTGACCCCGCACGGTCGGGTCCGGCTGCTCTTCCCCTGGGAGGGATACGGATTCCTGGAGACCGCGGATGGACGTGAGGTGTACTTCCACCGTAACAGTGTTCAGGACGAGGCGTTCGATCGTCTCGAGGTCGGCTTGGAGGTCCGCTTCGTGGAAGAGCCGGGGGAGAAGGGCCCTCAGGCGACCACCGTGGCTCCGGTGTTTCGGGGCCGTCGCCGTCGCAGCCACCAGCCGGAAAGCTGATCCTACCGCCGACGAAGGGCCGGGGGGAGGAGCCGGGCCGCGAACAAGGGAACGAAGGAGGGTCGTACTATGCAGACGTTCGTCATGCTTACCCGCCTGTCACCCGAGGCGGTCCGACACCCCCAGGGGTATGAAGTGCTCGAGCGCGCGGCCATGAACGCGATCCACGCCGAGTGCCCGCAGGTGCGCTGGCTGCACAGCTGGGCCGTCCTGGGGCCGCACGATTACCTGGATGTATTTGCCGCGCCAGATCTTGAAACCGCCGTGCGGGTTGCGACGCTCGTCCGGATTGCCGGGCATGCGCACACGGAAGTGTGGGGCGCGGTGGAGTGGCCGGCATTCCGTGAGATGGTCCGCTCCCTGCCAGAGGCCGGACAACTGGTCGCGGTGTAGAGCGCCGGTCGGAGGATGGGGGAGGCAGGGTATGAAGCGATTACTACTGGCGGGCTTGCTGCTTGGACACGGGATGGCGCACACCCTCCCCGGAATGCGGGCGAGCGATGGAGTGACCCAGTGGGAGGTTACTCCTGGGGCCGGGTTTGGGCGGCGAGCGGCGTTACGGCGGCGCTCGCTCCCCCGCTCTCCACCCAGAGACCCCGCAGCAAATCGCCCCGGCTCAACATTCCCATCAGAACCGGCGGACCGGCCTTCCGCTCGACCACCGGCAGACTCCTGAGACCGGTGGTCACCATCAGGTCCGCTGCCGCGGCCGCCGGATCATCCGGCTCGACTGTCACCACGCCACGCCGCATGATCTGGCTGACCTGACAGCCCGCGACGTCGGCGAAATCGGGGACCCGGAACTCGGCATCAGGTCGCAACAGCCGCAACAGATCCAGCTTGGTGACCAGACCGCACAGCACCTGCCGAGCATCCACCACCGGAAACGCGTTGTGATCGAGACGCTCGAACAGGGCGATCAGGACCCGCACTGGAGTGTCGGGATGCACCGTCACGGGGGAGGGGGACATGACCTCCCACACCGGCATGGTCGCAGTCCGGGACATGGTCTCAGTATCCACCGCGCCGGCGTCCGACCTGGCGGACCGTCTGCTTGCGGTCGGTTTTCTGGATCTTGGTCCGGGCGAACCGTTTGGCCGCCGCGGTCCGAATCCGGCGTCGGTTGTCGAACTTCTTTGGTCCGTCAGGCATATGCTTTTCCGGTTCGGCCGCAGAACGCGGCTGCCGGCTTCGCGCGGGGGTGGCCGACTGAACCACCCCCGCGGAGCCGGCTGTCCTTACCGCCTCAGGCGGTCACAACCAGGTGATCCACGACCTCCGTGACACCGGGCGCCGACCAGGACGCATTCTCGGCCTCTTCCCGTTCGGCCCAGCTGTGGACTTTCCCCTCGAGGACGACCTTGCCGCCGGTGGTCTGAACCTGGATGCCACGGGCTTCCAACTCCGCAGTCCGCTTGAGCGCCTTCTCGATGCGGCTCTGGACATCCCCCGGCATCACCTTCTTGGTCAGCGCAATCAGGTTGCTGACCCCCCGGACGCCGGTGAGGTTCCGGACCGCCCGGTAGGCGGACTCCCGCTGGTAGTTCCAGTCAGCCGACCCCTCCAGGGTCACCCATCCGTCGGCCACCCGAACCTGAATCCGCTGGTGCGGGACCTGCACGTCCCATTCGAGTGCTCGCACCGCCGCGGCGGCCAGGTCGCTATCGCTTCGCCGTGCGTCTCCTGCCAGCCGGACCTCCAGGTTGATGGCGATCCCCTTGACCCCAAATATCCGCTTCACCGCCCGCTCTGCCGCGACCTTGTCGGCATACGACGGGACCTGTCCCGTGAGCGTGACGATCCCGTCATTGGTCGCTACGCCGATGTGCGTCGCGTCGAGGCTCGGCTCGAAATCGAGGGCTTCGAGCACCTTTTTCTGCATCTCCACGTTGCTCAACATATCCCCTCCCCTGAGAACATTGGGCGCCCGGTACAATGGTCCGTTGTGGGCACAAAGGCACCGGAACCAATCGAAGATCATGCTGCGGTGGTGAAGCACGCTTGAAAGTGCGAACAAACCTCCTTCACCGACCGGCTGGTGCACTCCAGCCTGCGCAGAGATTCCTCGACCATCACGTCTCTTTCATCGCTCCTTCCAGCCCAGTCCCTAACTTGTCTTCATGACGTCCGTGAGGAGCACCCGTGAAGAGGGCAGGATGACGCACTTGAGCAGACCGGCGAGTCGGCTGAGCCAGCTCCGCGCCGGTACCGGCTTGGCGCTCGTGTTGTGGCTCGCACCTGCCGGATCGACCGGGCCCAAGGTCCAGGAGCGACCGGGCGCCCTGCTGCCCGGGCATCGGATCGTCGCCTTCTATGGCAATCCTCGCTCCGCGAAACTCGGGATTCTGGGCGCGCTCCCGCCGGCCATCATGCTGGAGGAGTTGGCGCGCACCGCCGAACGGTGGGCCGCCACCGATCCCACGACCCCGGTGCGACCGGCACTTCACCTCATCGCCACCTGCGCTGAGCGCGCCCCTGGCGTGGAGCGGCTGTATCGGGGTCAGTATTCGTCCCAGACGATCGAGGGAGTGGCCGGGTGGGCCGAAGCGCGGGGGTGGTTGCTGGTCCTCGATCTGCAGGTAGGGCACAGCTCCCTGGCGAAGGAGATCGCCCGGCTCCTGCCGTGGCTCAGCCGCCCCTACGTTCACCTCGCCCTCGATCCCGAGTTCGCCATGAAGGACGACACCCCGCCGGGCCGCCGGATCGGAACGATGGACGCCACCGAAGTGAACGGGGCCATCGCCCTGCTCGCCCGCTTGGTCGACTCGCTCGGGCTGCCGCCGAAGGTGCTCGTGGTCCACCGGTTCACCACCGCCATGCTGACCAACGCCGGGAGCATCCGGGTGGACCCGCGGGTCCAGGTCGTGATCGACATGGACGGATTTGGCACCAAGAGTCAGAAGCGAGCTACCTACCGCTCGATCGTCGCCCGCGAAGCGGTGCAGTTCACTGGTTTCAAACTGTTTACCCAGCCATGGCTTGACCGTCCTCTGATGACCCCGAAGGAAGTGCTGGCGCTACGGCCCCGGCCGGTCTACATCCTGTACCAGTGAACCGGAGTTCCCGGTGAGTTCACTCCAGGAGCCTGGGCAGCGCCATCATGCCGATGCCGAGGAGGACCAGCCCGATCTGCCCCAGGGTCGCCGAGCGGCTCTCCTCGCGCCGCAGCTCCGGCACCAGGTCGGATGCGGCGACATAGATGAAGGCTCCGGCAGCGATTGGAAGCAGCGCATCGGTGGATCCGGCCGCGAATCGCCCGATTGCCAGCGTGATAGCCGCTCCAGCGAGCGCCGCGAGACCAGACAGGAAGTTGAAGAGCACGGCGCGGCGGATCGGCAACCCGCTGTAAAGCAACACGCCAAAGTCACCGATCTCCTGCGGTACCTCGTGCAGGACGACCGCCACGGTCGCCGCCACGCCAACGGAGGTCTCGGCTGAGTAGGCTGCCGCGATCATCATCCCGTCGAGCAGATTGTGGAGCCCGTCCCCGATCAGGTTGAGCAACGCCACCGGCTGAAGCCGATCGGGCGACACAATTCGGCGATTGTGACCGTGGAGCCAGAGGAACTTCTCGAGCACGAAGAAACCCAGGAACCCGGCCAGCAGATACAGCGACAGACCCGGGCCGGATCCCAGCCGCTCGAACGCCTCGGGAATCAGATGGAGCACCGCCCCGCCCAGCAGCGCACCGATGGCAAAGCTGACCAGCCACAGCGCCAGGCGCCGCACCCGTTCGGTCCGTTCCCGCAACAGGAGCAGGCCGGCCAGCGGAATGAGACTCACCAGCCCGACGCTCGCGAGCGTGTAGGCCCAGATCACTCGGCCCTCCGCCAAGGGATGCGGCGGAAAGCTACCGCCCACGCCAGCCACAGCGCGCCAGGACCTTTCCATCCGAAAAGCTTCACGCTGGTTTCAGTCTCGGTTCATGCCTCGCCTGCGAGATTGGGTTTTGCCGTTTCGAGCTCGTGCATGGGCTTGATTCGGCAGCGGTGAGGCCGATCGCGCGCCTCATCCACGCCGAGGCGGCGTAACGGCGTGCAGTGCCAGAGACTGGTCCGCGATTCGGTTGACTGGCAGCGCCCACGCCGGCGAACCACGCGACAGCAAACCGCGTGGGGATTGAAGCCGGAGCTCCCGACGCCAAGCCGCGACATTCAGGTGGGCGGCGGCGGAGGGAAGAAGAACGAGGGTGAAAGCCCACGACTCCGGGTAACCGGCGCGAACCGGGGCGGCCTGTCAGCAAACAGGTCGCCCCGGCTGCGTTTGCCCACTTCCGCTGAAAACCTCCCGCCGGCCGCCTCGCAACCTGGAGCGGCGATGAAGCCCGAATATCGCGCGCAGCTTTCTAAGTCAAGATTCAATTCTTCCTCAATGCCGCTTGGGAACGCCCGGGGGATATTTGTCGATGGACAACCAGAACCCGTTCGGGCGCCGGACGATGCGTTAGAGCTCCGACAAAGGCAGGAGTCGAACATGACAGCCAGGGGAATCGAAGTCGCCACTCCCTCACAGGCACTGATCGAGCGCCTCGCCGGTCTGAAAGCCCCCCGACCGCTGGTCATTACCTGTTACGTCCCGCTGCGGCCCCAGGACCGCACCCGCTCCCAATATGCGATCACGGTGCGGGGAGCGTTGCAGCGACTTGAACTGGTGATCGAGCAGGCCGGCATGGCCCATGACGATCGGGCAATGCTGCAGCGGGACTTTGACCGCATCCGCGAATACCTCGCGGACATCGAGCAGCTTCCTCACGCTTCAGGCCTGGCGCTCTTCGTCAGCGAAGCGATCGGCCTGTTTGAAGCCGTGCCGCTATCGCGGGTGCTGCACACCCGGGTGGAGCTCGACGCCCGGCCTCGGGTGGCCGAACTGCTCGCCGGGGCCCAGGAGGTCGGGACCGTCGTGGCGACGGCCATCGACCGCACCCACGCGCGCTTTTTCCAGGTCACCTCGTTCGAAGTCCGCGAGCTGCCTGGCGTTACCGCCACGGCCACCCGCGGCGGCAAATTCCACAGCGATCGTCAGGATTCCCCGGGCTGGGGCGAGTCCCATTTCCACCATCGGATGCTGGAAGAGCGGCGCCGTCATGCGGCCGTGGTGGCGGAGGAGCTGATTCTGCGGGTCACCCAGACCGGAGCCCAGGGCATCTTCCTGGGCGGACCCATCCGGGCGACCAGCGAGCTGCTCCAGGCCCTCCCGGAACCGCTTCGGCACCAGGTGATCGGTATGTCCCGTCTCAATCCCACGGCGGTGACGCCGGCCCAGATCCGTCAGATGGTGATCGAGGCAGGAGCGGACGCCGAGATCGAGCGGGAGCAGCACCTGGTAGCGGAGCTCGAGGCATCGCTCGACACGGGATGGGCGGTGACCGGCGCTCGCCCCACCCTTCGCGCACTCGCGCGGGGCCAGGTACGGACCCTCTTCCTCCGGGCCAGACACACCCTGCCGGGGTTCCGCTGCGGCGGGGCCGGCCGGCTGGTCATCTCCCCCGCCGACTGCCAGGACGAGGGAACGCCGGTTCCGCTGCAGGACCTGGTGAACGAGTCGATCGAAGACGCTCTGCGGCAGGACGTCAAGATCGTGATGGTCGGTGAACCAGAACTCGGCCGGAAGCTGAACGGGTTCGCGGCACTGCTGCGGTTCCGTTAGGCGGACTTCATAGCCTGCGGACATCTGCCAGCGTGATAGGACAGGAGAGGCGGTATGGCACACAAGGCGATGTTGTTCCGGGCCTCGGCCCGGGAGAAGGTGCTTCGAGGCGCGACCGCGCTGGCTGATGCGGTCCGGGTGACCCTGGGTCCCAAATCCAAGTGCGTTCTGGTGGGCCGCAAGTGGGGAGCACCGGTGATCTGCAATGACGGCGTGACCATCGCCCGCGAGGTGGATCTGGAGGATCCCGAGGAGAATCTGGGGGCCCAGGTCCTGCGCGAGGCGGCCGTCCGCACCGGCGACGTGGTGGGTGATGGTACCACCACGTCCACCCTCGTGGCCCACGCCATTTTCGCCGAGGGGCTCCGCAACGTGGCGGCCGGCGCCAGTGCCGTGGACCTCAAGCGGGGACTCGATCGGGCGCTGACCGCGGCGGTCACCGCGCTCAAAGAGCTGTCACGCCCGGTGGCCAGCCGGCGGGAGCGGGAGCAGGTCGCCACCATCTCGGGCCACAACGATCCGCAAATCGGGGCCATGGTGGCGGACGCGGTCGAGCGGGTCGGTCCGGAAGGCGCCATCACGGTGGAGGAAGCCAAGGGCATCGAGACCACCCTCGAAGTGGTGGAAGGCATGCAGTTCGACCGCGGGTATCTCTCGCCCTACTTCGTCACCGATCCGGCCAAGATGGAAGCAGTCCTCGACAATCCGCTGGTTCTGCTGCACGAGAAGCGGATCGTCTCGCTCAAGGACATGCTGCCGCTGCTGGAACAGGTGGCCAAACTCGGCCGCCCCCTGCTCGTCGTCGCGGAGGACGTGGAAGGAGAAGCCCTCGCCACCCTGGTGCTGAACAAGGTGCGCGGCCTGTTGCAGTCGGTGGCGGTGAAGGCACCCGGCTTCGGCGACCGCCGCAAGGAAATGCTGCAGGACATGGGAATCCTCACCAACGGCCGGGTCCTGGCCGAGGAAATGGGCGTCACCCTGGCCCACCTGACCGCCGAGGAGCTGGGGACCGCCGTCCGAGTGGTGTCGACCCGGGAGCACACCACCCTGATCGGCGGTGCCGGGGATCGCGCCGCGATTGCGGGCCGGTGCGACGAGATCAGACGCCAGATCGAGAAGACCACGTCCGATTACGACAAGGAAAAACTCCAGGAACGGCTGGCGCGGCTGACCGGCGGTGTGGCGGTCATCAAGGTGGGCGCGCCATCGGAGACCGAACTCAAGAATCGGAAGGAAGCGGTCGACGATGCCATCAGCGCCACCAAGGCCGCGATCGCGGAGGGCATCGTAGCGGGAGGCGGCCTGGCGTTGTTGCGGGTGATTCCCGCGGTCGAGCGCGAGGCCGACGCCTGCGAGGGCGATGTCCGTACTGGCACGCTCATCCTGCGGCGCGCCCTGGAAGTAACAACCCGGCAGATCGCCGAGAACTCGGCCATGGATGGCGGGGTGGTGGTGGACCGGATGCGGGCCGGGACCGGCAATTACGGGTTCGACGCTGCGCGCGGGGAATACTGCGACTTGGTCGAAGCCGGAATCATCGACTCCACCAAAGTCCTTCGGGTGGCCCTGGAGAACGCGGTCTCGGTGGCGAGTGTGCTGCTGCTGACGGAAGCTACCCTGACCGAATTACCCGAGAAGAAGGAAGCAGAGGGGCTGCCGGAGGCTTGAACCTCTTCCCCGTGAGGAGAGTCCAGTGCCGGGCCGGAATTGGAGCAGTGAGATCTGGGTGACGGGGGTCGGCTGCGTGAGCGCAGCCGGGCCGGGGAATGCCGCCCTGGGGGCGTTGCTCGAATCCGGCAGCGGCGCGCTCCGGGCTGATCCACAGCTCGGCATCCCGACCGGCCGGGCCCCGGACCCACCTCCGCTGCGCCAGGTCCGCCATCTGGACCGCACCGCGCAGTTCTTCGCGATGGCGGCGGAAGAGGCGTGGGCTTCCGCCGGCTTGACCGGGGGCGGGGACCCCCCGTCGGACGTCGCAGTGATCGAAGGCTCGTCGCTTGGATCGATGGCAGACCTGTTAGGCACACAGCGCGCTTCCGGTTCCCACGCTCACACCAGTCGGCCCCATCCGTCTCACCTGGTCCGGTACATGCCGGATGCGGGTGCGATGGCGTTCGCCCAGGCCCACGGGGTCGAGGGGCCGGTCTTTTCGGTCTCGGCGGGCAGTATCTCCGGCGCGCTGGCCATCCTCGAAGGCTACCGCCGCCTGGCCACGGGCGAGGTAGACCTGATCGTGGCCGGTGGAAGCGAGTGCCCGGTCGACCGCGACATCATCGGGACCTTCCAGGCGGCAGGCGTCATCGCCGACCCGGCCGAATGCCGGCCGTTCGACCGGCATCGCAAGGGGACCGTGCTGGGAGAGGGGAGTGGCGCGCTGGTGCTGGAACAGGCCGGGCACGCGGTGCGCGGGGCGCGCGCGGACTGGCCCGGATTCTCGGCGTGGGTCAGTGCACCGAGCATTCCAGCCGGACCGGACCCAGGCCGGATGGCGCCGGCATCCGGACCGCGGCCGAGCGAGCCCTGGCGACGACCCGAGCAGCAACGGTTGGGTGGATCAAGGCACATGGGACCGGGACTCGATCCGGCGACGCCGCGGAAGCTCGCGCACTGCACCTGCTCTTCGGAGACCGGCTGGGAAGCATCCCCCTGACGGGCCTGAAATCCTCGCTGGGCCACACGCTGGGAGCGAGCGGCGCGCTGGAGGCCGTCGCGGTAGTTCTGGCATTTCAAAGACAGATCATCCCGGCAACCCTGGGCCATGACCAATCCGACCCAGAGCTTCCCTCTTGCCGGGTCACCCGCACCGTGATGGCCTGCTCGGGCGGGTCGGCGTTACTGCTCGCCGAGAG
>DASWKS010000036.1:0-1511 GCA_036396495.1 Gemmatimonadales bacterium | reverse complement strand
TGAGCCAGGAGCGGGGCCGCCACGATCAGGGGAACCGCCAGGGAGGAGAGGGGCTTGATCAGCGACAGCATCATGGCCTTCCGGGTGTGGGACGTGAGGATTTCACTGCCCCGTCACCATACGAGTCGCGGGGACGAGCGGATCGGGCTCCAGCCGATTTCGGATCGGGCGGCCGGGTCGGGTGCTCCGGCGGAGGCCGGCCGGATCCTTGACGATCTGTCCGTGCACGATCACATACTCGATGCCGGTCGACTGATACTCGGGGTGCTCGACGGTCGCCCGATCGAGGACCTTGTCGTAGTCGAAGATCGTGATGTCGGCGTCCGCACCTGCCGAGAGCCGGCCTTTTCTCCGCATCGCCTCGGAGCGCAGCTCCAGCCGGCGGGCCGGGAGAATGGTCATCTTGGCCACGGCATCCATCAGGGACAGCACGCCCCGCTCCCGGACGTAGACGCCGAGGGTGCGGGCGAATGTCCCCGAGGCTCGGGGATGATTGTTGAAGCCGCGTTCGAGAATCGCGTCGCTCCCGATCATCACCAGGGGCGATTGCAGTGCCCCGACGACATCATCCTCCGGGATGGCATACGCCACGGCCAGCTTGCCCATCCCCCGGTACTTCCGGAAGCTCTGCTCGGTCAGCCGCTCGCTGCTGCCGCCCAGCTGGAGATCGCCGAAGGAGATCCGGAAGCGGGTCTGCCAGCCCCGGTCGAACCGGGCCGAATTGAGGTAGGTGGCCCAGAAGGCGTAGGGATAGGTGCAGGCGGTGATGTCCAGTCCATCCTGCCGAGCCTGTTCCAGCATCCCCAGCGACTGTGGCATTGAGAAGGTGCCGCCGGTGCTGTTCAAGTGCTCGATGTGCACCGCGGCCCCGCTGGTGCGGGCATAGGCGATGATCTCGTTCAGCGCATCGAGATTGGTGCCCGGCTCCTCCATGTCGGAGTAGCGGGCGTGGAAGAACACCGGGACGTCGTACTGTTTCGCCAGATGCATCAGCGGGAGGATCTCGTCCCCGGTGGCCCCGGGGATGTACTCCGGCGAAATCGAGATGCCTAACGCCCCGCGGCGGAGCGCATGCTCGGCGAAAGCCGTCAGCTGGCGGATGTGACGCGCATTGGCCGGCTGATAGCGACTCAACCCCAGCTGGTGGCGGGCCTCGGTGTGGAAGAACGAAGCCCCGAAGTTGACGGGGGGCCGGTTGCGGGTGTGATGGGCGTACCACGCGTCGGGGTTCGCAGATCCGCCGTGCATCGCCAGCGCGGTGGTCACTCCGTCGGCGATCTTGTTCCAGGCGCCGATGGGGTTGGGATCGTAGGACAGGATGTCGATGAAGCCGGGCGTTACCACCAGCCCGGTTCCATCAATGATCTGCTTCCCTGTGATCGGTGCGGAAGAGATCACCCTGATGATGCCACCCGTAATCCCCACATTGGCAATGCCATCGAATCCCGTTTCAGGATCGATGACACGGCCATGCAGGATGACGAGGTCATGGTGCTCGGACGACTGGCCGG
>DASWKS010000035.1:0-5935 GCA_036396495.1 Gemmatimonadales bacterium | reverse complement strand
GCGGTGCCACCGCCAGCGCCAACTTGGCCGCGACCCCGGCAGTGAGGTTGATGGTCCCCGAGGAAATCGGCGCCATGCCCGGTGCGGCAAAGCTCAGCTGGTAGGCTCCCACCGTGCCGGTGATCGTGAGGTCGGTGAACGTCGCCACGCCGGAACCGTTAGTCGTAGCTGACAGGATCCCGCCCAGCGCCGCGCCGGCGCCGGTGAGCGAGGCGGAGATCACCACCCCGGCTTGGGGCACCGGCGCTCCCAGGGCGTCGACCAACCGGATCACCGGCTGTTGGGCCAGAACCACGCCGCTGGCCGCGGTGGCCGAAGGGTGGGTTGTGATCGCGAGGGCCGCCGCGGTGATCGCAACGTTGGATGAAGTGGCGGCGATGAGATTGGGCGACGTGAACCGGATCTGAAAGACTCCGGCCGAGCCGGTGATCGCCAAATTGCTGAAGACCGCGGACCCGCTCGGGTTGGTGGTGGCGGTCGGCGTCCCATTGAGGGTACCGCCGGTCCCCAGCAGGACCGCGGTGATTGCGACCCCGGCCTGAGGGACCGGGTTGCCCTGGGTATCGCGGAGTTGCACCACCGGCTGCGGGTTGAGCGCCGCTCCGCTCTGGGTGTTGCCGGGGGGCTGGGTGGTGATCGCGAGGGCCGCCGGCGGTCCGGGCGCAATGGCAAATGGGTTGCTGATGGCGGGTGTGAGACTGCCCGAGGTGGCCTGCAACGTGTAGCCCGAGGCCACCCGGTTCAGGACCAGATTGCTGAAGGTGGCGACTCCGGCCACCGCGTTGACGGTCAGGGTTCCGCCCAACGTGGCGTTGCCGGGATTGTCCGACAAGGCGATGGTGACGGCTCCCGTGGCTCCGAGCACGGTACCGCCCGTTACGTCCTGTACCGCCACCAGCACCGCCCCAAGTGCCTGGCCCGCGGTCCCGTTGGCCGGCTGGGTCGTGAACCCGAGCTTGGTGGCGGGCCGGGTCGTGACCGTGACGGTGCAAGTGCCTTCCTTCCCCTCCGAATTGGCTCGTACCAGAGTCTGACCCGCGCCAACCCCGGTCATGAGACCGGTGGCCGAAACGGTCACCACCGCGGGATTGTCGCTGGTGTAGAGCACCGTCCGGCCGGTGAGCGGCTGTCCTTCCGAGTCGAGCGTCGTCACCTGGAGCTGCACCGATTGGCCTACCGGAAACTCCGCCGTGGGTGGCTGCACCGTGACCTGGGCCACCGGCCTGGGTGACACGTTGACCGGCCGGCTTCCACTGGCTCCATCGACCCGCGCGGTGATTTCTACCTCGCCAAGGCCGACCGCGGTGACCAGGCCGGACACCGAAACGGTGGCGATCCCGGGATCGGAGCTGGACCAGGTGGTCTGTCGGTTGGGAACCGGGATGCCGCTCGCGGTCCTGGGCGTAGCGGTGAACTGCTGGGTGCTGCCTATGATGAGCCCGGCCCCGGCTGGCTGCACGTCCACCTGAGCCACGACCAGGACCTCCCCAGCGCCGGTGCTGTCGGATGCACAAGCCGACAGCCCGGCGAGCGACACGGATGCAAGCAACCGGAGACACGCCCTTCGCATGGAGATGACCGAGCGCCTCGAGCTTCCTGAATTGGGGGGCGGGGCGTCAGCGTAGCGAAAATCGTGCACGAAGCGTGCGCGCAGTTATGCTAACACCTTGCTGTATAAAAACTTACGCCCCCCGGTTGTATCTACGACTATGCAGTCCGGATTGGCATTGGTCAAGTCGATACACTGGAGGGGCACTATCCGGGTCGTCAGGCCCGCGGGTTCGGGCTGCCGGCGCAGGCGATGCGACCACATTCATGTGGAGGCGGCGCCACGGGGCTACTCGCCGCGGCTCAGGGCGTGACGGTTATCACGATGGAAGTGGCGCTTGAGACCCCTGGTGCGTCGAACCTCAGGGTGAAGGTTCCTGCTCCAGTGATCGAGAGGTTACCAAAGCTCGCCACGCCTCCGACGGTAGACACGGGATTGGTCGACCCAGGGGTGATCACGCCGGCCCCACTGATTGTCTCTAGCACCGCCGTTACCTCCACGCCATTCGTGGCGACGAGATTGCCGCCGCTGTCACGAAGTTCCACTTCTGGGGGCGTCGACAGGGTTACAGCCGTTACGGCACTTGCAGGTGGTTGGGTCTTGATTATCAGCTGAGTTGCCGCACCTGCCTGCAAGATGATGTTGTTTGAAGTCGCACTGGTGAGCCCAGTTGCGGTGAATTGGAGCGTGAAGGGACTCGCCGTGCTGCCGGTAATTGCCAGGTCGACGAATGGCGCGGTGCCGTTGGCACCCGTCACGGCAGTAGTAACCCCGGCGAGCACGCCGGTTCCGGCCAGAATCGCCACGTCGACCGAAGCTCCCGACGAGTCTACGCTGTTCCCGGCGCCATCGAGTAACTGGAGAACCGGTTGCGTCGAGAACAGCTCCCCGTTGATGGCGGGAGATCCCGGCTGAGTGATGATCCCCAGCTGAGTCGCCGGGCCGGCGCTGAGTGCGATGACACTCGTGGTGGTCGTTGGGAGGCCGTTGGCACTGAAGCTGATGGTCTTGTTGCCCACCGGCCCTGTGATGGTGAGACCGGTAAAAACCACCTTGCCGTCGATATCACTCACGCCGCTGGCGGAACCAGACAGAGAACCGGCCTGATCCAAGGATGCATTAACTGTCACCCCGCTCACTGGAACGCTTGAGCCATCCAGTACCTGCACCTCTGGAGCTGTAGCAAGCGGAATGCTGCTCCGCGCAGTGTTCGAAGGTGAAACTGTGATGACAAGCTGGGCAGGCGCCGCCGCGGTCACTGTTATCGTATTGGATGTGGCCCCGGCCAGCCCGCTACCGCTGAACCCGAGAGTCCGGTCACCCGGGACTCCTGAAATGACCAGATCGTCGAAGACGGCTTGGCCGCTGGCTCCCGTGGTCCGCACCAGAGTACCAGACAGAGTACCAGCACCGCTCGCAAGTCCCACCGTCACCTCTACTCCTGAGGAATCCACATCGTTATCGCTCACATCCCGGAGATCAACCACTGGATTGGGCGAAAGCGTCGAGCCGCTACTGATGCTCGTTGGCGGATTGGTGACGATTAGAATCTTCGTGGCCGTTCCGGCTGTGACGGTCACGCCATTGGATGTTGCAACCGCGAGGCTACCGGAACTGAACTGAATCGTTCTGGTGCCTATCGTCCCGGTGATCTTCATGCCCGTAAAACTGGCCTGCCCGGACCCGTTGGTCGTGGCGCTCGTCCCTGAAAGCGTTCCCCCGCCGGAGACTATGGCTGCGTTAACAGTCAGGCCGCTCGTAGTGACAGGGTTTCCTCCGGCATCCTCCACCTGAATGACCGGTTGGATTGCGATCTCCTGGTCGTTGCGGGCGGTCGGCGACGGCTGGGTCTGTATGCTGAGCTTCGCGGCTGTACCAGCAGACAGTGTGATCCCAGTGGAAGTCGCACTAGCCGCCCCGGCCGCAAACCCCAGTGTGTAGTTGCCTATCAGTCCGGAAATGGAAAGTCCGGCGAACGTGACGCGACCGTCCGCATCTGTGCTCTGGGCCAGAGGGCCGTTGAGCGTTCCGTTGCCGGCCCCAGTCCCAAGCGCCACTGTCACACTCACCGCGGCTAAAGGGTTGGAACCTGCGTCGAGCACTCGCACTCGCGGGTCGGCCGTGAAAGCCTGCCCGCTCTGGGCGTTCGACGGGGGTTGGACTTCGATGGTAATTAGGGCCGGAGCTCCCGCCGCAAGCGTGATGGTCCCCGATGTGGCTGGTGTCAGAGCGCCCGACTCGAACCGCAGGGTGTAACCGCCAACTGGACCGGTGATCGTAAGCCCAGTGAAAGTGGCGAGCCCCGTGCCATCGGTGATCGCGCTGGCGTTCCCCAGGCTCCCACCCGGTCCCGAAGCTATTACCGCAGTGACAGTAAGGCCCGCCTGACCTACTGCATTCCCGCCTGCGTCTCTGACTTGAATGAGCGGTTGTGAGGCGAGCGCCGAACCGCTCTGGGCGTTCGACGACGGCGCAGATGTGATCGTGAGCTGGCTCGGCGTACCGGCTCCGACGATAACAGGCCCTGACGTCGTAGGCGTAAGCGAGCCTGAGCTGAACTGCAGAGTGTAGCTCCCGACTGGCCCGGTAATGGTGAGCCCGCTGAACGTCGCGAGGCCGTTTGGGTCGGTCGTGGCGGTGGGGTTCGTGAGAGTTGGACTTCCTCCAGGCGCTGTTGCGATCGCTGCGGTGATGATCACGCCTACCTGACTCACCGGATTACCGGCCCCATCCCGTAATTGCACTTGCGGCTGGGGAGTAAGGGACTGACCGCTCGCGGCCCCACCCGGCTGAGTTGTGATGGTAAGCTGGGTGGCGGCTCCAGAGGCCAGGTTTACAATGCCCGACGTAGTGCCGGTCAGACTGGCCGCGCTGAACCCTAGGGTCTTCGATCCTACTGTACCCGTGATAGTGAGACTCGAGAAGGTGGCAACGCCCGAGCCATCGGTGGTCGCGCTGGCGTTGGCCAGGGTGCCGGTCCCGGACGCGAGAGTGGCCGTGACCACGATCCCCGCCTGGCTCACGGCGTTGCCGCTCACATCCTCGAGGTGAATCACCGGTTGCTGCGCCAGCGGCACCCCGCTCTGGGCCGAGCCCGAGGGCTGGGTGGTGATCTCCAGGGCGGCCGGATCCCCGGGCGTGAGGCTGATGATATCGGACGTGATGCTGGAATAGCCCGTCGCCGCGAAAATCAGAGTCCGGTCCCCTACCGTTCCGGTGATCGCCAGATCGGTGAAGGCCGCCTGCCCCGCGCCGTTGGTCGGGATCGGCCGGGTGCCGCTGAGCGTGCCGCCGCCGCTCAGGATGGTGACCGCGATCGGCACCCCGGCCTGGGCCACAGGGTTGTCCGAGGCGTCGAGCAACTGGGCGACCGGTTGCTGCGGGAAGTTCTGGCCGTTCTTGGCCGAGGGGGACGGCTGTTGAGAGAGGCTCAGCTTGCTGCCCGCGCCCGCGCCTAACGCAATGGTGTTGGATACCACGGCCGTCAGGGTGCCGGATGTGAATCGCAGCGTGTAGTTCCCCGACGCCCCGGTCAGCGCCAGGTTGGTGTAGCTCGCCTGGCCCGCCGCGTTGGTCAGCGCGATCAGCCCGCCACCCAGGGATCCTCCCGCCCCGGTCTCGATCGCGGCGGTAATCGCGGTGGTACTCTCGGCCACGCTGTTGCCGGCCGCATCCTGGATCTGCACCACCGGCTGCTGCACGAACGGGGTCCCGCTCGAGGCGGTGGGCGACGGCTGCGCGGTCAGCGCCAGCTTCGCCGCCGCACCCGGCGTGATCGCGATGGTGTTGGAGGTGACCGGCGTCAGCCCCGGTGCGGTGAATTGCAGGGTGCGGTTCCCCACCGTGCCGCTGATGCCCAGGCCGACGAAGGTGGCCAGGCCCGACCCGTTGGTTACGGCCGTCGTTGTCCCGAGCAACGTTCCGCCTCCCGACGCGATACCGGCGGTGATCGTCACGCCCGCCAGCGCGACCGGATTGTTGGCGCCGTCGCGCAGCTGAATCGCCGGCTGCGGGGCCAGGGCCGCGCCGCTCTGCGCCGTGTTCGCCGGCTGGATCGCGATCGAGAGCTGGGTGGCGCTGCCGGCCCCGAGCGTCACCGGATCCGTGACCACCGAGCCCAGCGCGGCCGTGGTAAACCGCAGGGTGAAGCTGCCCGACGGCCCGGTGATCGCCAGGTTGGTGAAGACCGCTCGGCCGCTGGCGTTGGTCGGGATGGTGAGGGTACCGCCTAACGTGCCGGTGCCGGACCCGAGCGACGCGACCACCGAGATCCCGGCGCTCGACACCGGGTTGCCGCTCTGGTCTGTCACCTGAATCTCGGGCTGGGGCGCGAGCGGTATGCCGCTCTGGGCCGAGGCCGGCGGCTGGACCGCCACCTGGACCTGG
>DASWKS010000034.1:0-3744 GCA_036396495.1 Gemmatimonadales bacterium | reverse complement strand
ACCCCGGGTACATGATGCCGATCTTCACGGAGGAGATCGGGCGGTACATGCTGGCAGGTGCTCTGGTGTTTCAGGTATTGGGTTACCTCTGGATCCGTAGAATCCTCGACATCGAGTTCTGACCGTGGTGCCTTTCGTCATCGCCGCCCTTATTGCCCTCACCGTCGCCGGCGTGGTACTGCTGGTGGCCAACCTGTTTCCGGCCCAGCCGGAGGTGATCCGGCGGCTGCACCAGATGCCGGGTAGTGAAGGCCAGGCCGCCTTCGAGCGCCGCAAGCGGGAGGAACGGACCGTCAAGCTGCAGGAGCTGCTGGGGGCGCTGGGTGAGCGGGTCCAGTCTACCCCGGCGGCCGGAGCTTCTGCGGCCCGCAAGCTGCTGGTCGGGGCCGGATACTTCGGGCCGACCGCCCTCGCCGTCCTCTACGGGATCAAGATCGCGAGTGCCGCCCTCATCGGGTTCGTGTTCTTCGCCCTGTCGCCCACCATCGCCTCGGCGCTCGGTCTGCCGCGCAATCTCATCCTGCTGATCGGCGTCTGGGGCACGGTGCTGGGATGGGTGGCGCCGACATTCATCCTGGCCAGCATGGCCAATCGGCGAAAGCGGGAGATTCTGCGGGGACTCCCGGACGCTCTGGACCTCATGGTGGTCTGCGTCGAAGCCGGCCTGGGCCTGAATCAGGCGATCCAGCGGGTGGCGGAGGAGATTACCGCGATGGCCCCGGCGCTGGGGGAGCAGATGGTACTGGTCAACCTGGAGATCCGGGCCGGCACCCCGCGCGACGACGCGCTGCGGAACTTTGCGGCGCGAACCGACCTCGAGGACGTCCGCTCCATCGCCGCGGTGCTGATCCAGACCGAGCGATTCGGCACCTCGGTAGCCCAGGCCCTCCGGACCCACTCCGAGGTCCTGCGCACCAAGCGACGCCAACGGGTGGAGGAAGCCTCGGCCAAGACCGCGATCAAGATGCTGTTTCCGCTGGTGTTCTGCATCTTCCCGGCCTTGTTCATCGTGATCCTGGGCGCCGGCGTGATCCAGGCCATCAAGGTGCTGGGCGGGGCTGGCTTCTGAGTGACCACTAGACGGCCGTGAGCCAGAACCGAGGGGCCGTCAAGGTTACCAACGTAACCCGCGGAACCGTGGTCGGCTCCGATGTGTATTTCGCCTCCACCTGGTGGGGACGGGCCCGGGGCTGGCTGGGACATCCCGAGCCGGCCCAGGGCGAAGGGCTCCTGCTGATTCCCTGCAAGGGAATCCACATGGTCGGGATGAAGTACCCGATCGACGTGGCGTTCCTGGATGGCGATGGCGGGGTGGTGGCGATCTACGCATCGCTGGCGCCCTGGCAGCGCACCAAGCTGCACAACAACGCCAACACCGCATTGGAGCTGCCGGCCGGGACCCTCGCCCGCACCGGGACCGTGGTGGGCGACACGCTGACCTGGGAGGTTGCGTCATGAGCACTGGATTCATTCCGCGCGACGCCGTGGAGGAAGACGCGCCCGAGGAAGCGCCCCGCGATCCACCCCTGCCTCAGACCGTGGCCGATACCGGCCTGCCGGAAGAATTCATCGTGGACCTGGCGCTCAAGCTGCTCTACGTCCACGGTCCCCGGAGCGGCAAGCAGATCACCGACTCCATCAAGCTGCCGTTCCCCTTTGTGGACGAACAGCTGCTGACCATGCAGCAGCGCCGGTTCGTGGAGGTCAAGAGCACCACCGGCGCCAGCCGGGCGGGATACGTCTTCGATCTCACCCAGATGGGACGCGAGCGGGCCCGAGACGCCCTCACCAGCAGCATGTATGTGGGGCCGGCGCCGGTGCCGCTGGCGCAGTACCGCCACTGGGTCGCGGTGCAGTCGATCCAGCATGTGCACGTCACCCGGCGCGACGTGGAGGCTTCCTTCGCGCCGCTGGTGCTCAACCAGGAGACCCTGGACGAAGTCGGACCCGCCAGCAACTCGGGCCGCTCCATGTTCCTCCATGGCGAGTCCGGCAACGGCAAGACCGCCATCGCCGAGATCGTCGCCCGGATGCTGGGCGGCAGCCTGTGGATCCCCTATGCCATCGAGATCGACGGCCAGATCATCGTGGTCTATGACCCGCTCTACCACCGCTCGCCTCACGACAAGGCCCGCGCCGCGGACGCGGACGGCGACGATCTCTGGCTGCCCGACACCAACCACGACTTGCGGTGGGTGAAAGCGGCTCGGCCGGTGGTCCTCACCGGCGGCGAGCTGATCCTGGACCAGCTGGACCTGCAGTACGACAACTACACCAAGCTGTACCAGGCCCCGTTCCAGGTGAAAGCCAACGGCGGGGTGCTGATCATCGATGACTTCGGCCGCCAGCGGGTGCCCCCCCGCGACCTGCTCAACCGCTGGATCGTGCCGCTGGAGAAGCGGGTGGACTTCCTGACCCTGCACACCGGGTCCAAGTTCCCGATCCCGTTCGACGTGCTGCTGGTGATCGCCACCAACATCGATCCCAAGCAGCTGGTGGAAGAGGCCTTCCTGCGCCGGATCCACTACAAGATCCGGGTCGAGAGTCCCAGCGTGGAGCAATACGAGCGGATCTTCCGGAGCTACTGTGAGGGCAAAGGGATCCCTTACCGGCCCGAGGCGGTGCAGCAGGTGTACCGGAACTTCTATCACGCGCACTCGATCGCGCCGCGGGGCTGCCATCCGCGGGACGTGGTCGATCACCTGCTGGATATCGCCAAGTATCTGGAGATTCCGCCGCTGCTGACGCAGGACTTGGTGGAGCGCGCGGGTCGATCCTATTTCATGGACTTTCCAACGGCGACTTAGGCGCGAGTCACGAAGGGCGGCCGGTGCGAGGGCTCGATTAGTCCTTGGCGGACCTCGGAATTCGCTCGCAGAAGGCAGGAAGCAGGAAGGAGGGAGAGGTAGACGGAGCGGGGCAGCCGGCTCCCGGCTTCCTGCTCCCTGCTCCCTCCTTCCTGCTCCCTGCCTTTCCGCGAGCGAATTCCCAGCGCACAGTGCCCCGCGTCGGTGCCGTAGCCGCGCAAGCGGCCGTTGAGTTACTTAGACCTTAGACCTGAGTCCTTAGTCCTGTAGTTCAGGAGAATCCATGTCCGCCGCTGACCAGCCTGCTCAACCGGCCGGTGCTCCCGCCGCAGAACCGTCCCCCGCCGCGTCCCGGGCGATGATGCACCGGCTCGATCGCCTGGAGCACGAGAACCGCAAGCTCCGCCGCCAGGGGACCACGATGCTGGTCGTGACGGCCATCCTGCTGGGCGTGGGCGTCGCGCTGGTGGTCACGGCGGCGCGGCACGGTATGCCCGGGTTCGTCCCCGACGTGGTCGAAGCCAAGGAGTTCCTGCTCCGCGACAGCGAAGGCCGGGTGCGGGGGGCCTGGGGATCGGATCAGGATGGTGCCATCCGGCTGGTGCTGCAGGGTGACCAGAGCAACACCAGCATCAAGCTGAATCTCCTGGCCGACGGCTCCAGCGGCCTGACCTTCACCGACAGCGCCGGGACCCCTCGCCTGGTGGTCGCCCTGCTGCCCGATAATACGGTGAATCTGGTCCTGGGTGATCAGCGCGGAGTCGCCCGAACCGTGCTGGGTCTCAATCCCAACGGCGGCAGCACCCTGGTTTTCGCCGACCAGGGCGGGACCACTCGGACCGGAATCGGCGTCGACAACCGGGGCCGATCGATGCTGTCCGTGGGGCAGGAAAGCGGTGTGGTGGAGGAAGAGCGGGCGGATACTGCTACCAAAAAG
>DASWKS010000033.1:0-17519 GCA_036396495.1 Gemmatimonadales bacterium | reverse complement strand
CTCTGCATTCTGCAATCCGCATTCTGCACTCGACTCCTCCCTTCCTCCCGGATAACCTACTCTTCGTCATGCCGCCCGACGATCCTCCCGACAACTTGCTGAAAGCGTACCGGGCCAAACGCGACGCTGAGCGCACTCCCGAGCCATCAGGTGTGGTGGGCCGGGAACCGGGCCGGCTGTACGTGATGCACAAGCACGCCGCGACCCGGATGCACTGGGATCTTCGGCTCGAGCTCGAAGGCACGCTCAAGTCGTGGGCCGTGCCCAAGGGGCCTTCCTTCGACCAGGCCGACAAGCGATTGGCGGTTCACGTCGAAGACCATCCCATCGAATACGGTGACTTCGAAGGCATCATCCCGGAGGGGAACTACGGCGCCGGGGCGGTCATCGTCTGGGACCGCGGGACCTGGGAGCCGATCGAAGATCCGGTGGCCGGGATGGAGAAGGGCAAGCTGCTGTTCGAGCTGCACGGGCACAAGCTCAAGGGCCGGTGGACCCTGGTGAAGATCAAGAAATCGGAGAAGGACTGGCTGCTGATCAAGGAGCGCGACGGTCTCATGACGGCGGGCGGGCGTGAGGTGCCGGAAGAGTCGGTCCTCTCCGGCCGCACGGTGGAGGAGCTGCGCGACGGCCGCGATCTCGCCACCCCCATCCGGACCGAGCTCGACCGGCTCAAGGCCGCCCGCCGGTCGGTGCGGGTGGACGACGTGGACATCATGCACGCCGAGACGGTCGAGGCGCCCTTCACCCGTGACGGCTGGCTGTTCGAGCTCAAGCTGGACGGCTATCGCATCCTGGCGGAGCTGACCGAGGGCCGGGTCCGGCTGGTCACCCGACGCGGGAACGAGGCCAACGGCTCGTTCCCTGAGATCGTGCGCGCCGTGAGCGCGCTGCCGTACCGCCACATCATTCTGGACGGCGAAGTGGTGGCGACCGACGAGCAGGGCCGGCCCAGCTTTCAGCGGCTGCAGCAGCGGGCCCGGTTCCTGCGGCCCACCGAGATTCGCCGGGCCACCCTCGAGAACCCGGTGACCTTCTACGCCTTCGATTTTCTGGCGTTCGAAGACCGCGATCTCCGGGGACTGCCGCTCACCGAACGCAAGCGGCTCCTGCGGGAGCTGCTCCCTCCCGCCGGCCAGGTCCACTACCTCGATCACTTCGAGCGGGAAGGCGAGCAGCTGTTCGCCCAGGTGGAGAAGATGGGACTCGAGGGTCTGGTGGCAAAACGGGCCGATTCGGTCTACCAGGGGGGCCGCTCACCCCACTGGCTCAAGGTCCGGGTGGACCGGACCGACGACTTCGTGGTGGTGGGTTTCACCGCTCCGCGCGGATCGCGCACCGGCCTCGGCGCACTACACCTGGCCGATTACGTGAACGGACTGCTGACCTACGCCGGACGGGCCGGCAGCGGATTCAAGGAGAAGGAACTGGCCCAGCTGCGCTCGGAGCTGGAGCGGGCCCGTCGTCCCACCCCGCCCTGCGAGGGACCGGTGCCCACCGGCTCCGACACCTTCTGGGTCGAGCCGGAGCTGGTGTGCGAGGTGCGGTACAAAGAATGGACCGACGAGGCCCTGCTCCGGCAGCCGGTATTCCTGCGCTTCCGCGATGACAAGACGCCGGAGGAGTGCATTCGCCGGGAGCCGGAGCAGCTGGAGGAGCTGGAAACACCGGTCGGGGCCGACCCACCGGCGGCGGTGGACCGCAAAGTGGCCTTCTCCAATCTCGACAAGGTGTTCTGGCCCGACGAGGGCTATACCAAGGGCGACTTGATCGAGTACTACCGCGCGATCGGCCCCTGGCTGCTGCCCTTCCTGAGGAACCGTCCGGTGGTGCTCACCCGATATCCCGACGGGATCGCCGGCAAGTCCTTTTTCCAGAAGGACGCGCCCGGATTCACGCCGGAGTGGCTTCGTACCGAGCGGGTCTGGAGCGAAGACACCCAGCGCGAGATCAGCTACTTCGTGGCCGAGGACGAACCGTCCCTCCTGTACCTGGCCAACTCGGGATCCATCCCGCTCCATATCTGGCTCAGCAGCGTTGGCTCGCTGGAATTACCCGACTGGTGTGTGCTCGACCTGGACCCCAAGGAGGCACCCTTCTCCGATGTGGTGAAGGTTGCCCTGGTGTTGCATGAGCTGTGCGACGAGGTGGGTCTCCCGCATTTCGTGAAGACCAGTGGATCGAGCGGCATCCATGTGCTGGTTCCCATGAACCGGCAGCTCACCTACGAACAGAGCCGATCCTTCGGCGAGCTGCTCTCCCAGGTTGTGGTTTCCCGCGCCCGCGATATCGCCACCGTGGTGCGGGCGATTCAGCGGCGGGACGGCAAGGTGTACCTCGATTACGTGCAGAACGGGTATGGCCGGCTCCTGGTCGCGCCCTTCAGCGTGAGACCGCTCCCCGGTGCGCCCGTCTCGATGCCGCTCCGGTGGGATGAGGTCAACCAGTCGCTCAATCCCAAGGCCTTCACCATCAAGAGCGCCCCGGACCGGATGCGGCAGCGGGGTGATCCGATGGCGGGACTGCTGGAGGCGAAGGCAGATCTGATGAAGGCGCTGGAGCGGCTGGAGAAGTTGGGGAGGTAAGACGGCGGTTCGCTCAGGGTGACGAGGCGCAAAGACCCTTCTGAATTCTGCACTCCGCATCCTGCATTCCTACGGGACCGCCCTCCGGAGAAAGGCGTCCAGCTTGCTGGCGATGGCTTCGACCGCCGCGAGCGGCTGGTCCCTGGGCACCGCCGGACTTTCCACCCGGATCACCCGGCCCCGGACCGGCCAGCCCGGTGGGCGCAAGTCGATCCGAAGCACCATGCTGTCGGCCCGCGCGGAGAACACCCCGATCACCTGGATGCTGTTCCGCAGCTGGATCGCCACCTGGCTGCCCCGCCGGTTCATCAGGCGGGTCAGACTGTCCAGATTGACCACCTCCAGCCCCTTCACCCCGCGCACAATCCGAAGCAGGCTGTCGCGTACCGGACCGAGCGCGGCCATGAAGGATGGCTCGACCGGACCGCTCACGTGGACGGGAAAGACGATCGCCACCGGCGGGCCAGAAGGGGGAGCGTCCGGCCGTGATCCCGGGTTGATGAACACGGTCGCGGGGTTTCGGGCGGTATCGAGGGTCCAGGCCGGCTCGCGATCTCGGCCCTCCGGCTGGGCCGAGCGGGGCGCCGGTTGGTGTTGCAGTTGCGCCAGGGCACGCGAGAGCGATTCGGCCATGGCTCGCTGCAGTTGGATCTGCAATGATTCCACCTGCGCCTGACTCCAGGACGGCGCGCCACTCGCTGCCCGGCGGCTCTCCACCGCCCTGGCGATCTCGAGCGAGTCCTCCCGGCTCAGCGGGACCGGCACCGCCTCACGGACTACCACGGTATCCGGTCTCGCTGCCGCGGTCGTGTCCCCGTCGACCAGCGGATCGGTGACCTCATCTGACCGGAAGAACAGCACCGCAGCCGCGAGCACTGCGCCGGTGGTCAACAGGCCGACCAGGCCGACTCGGCGACGGGGGCTGGAACGGGCCGAGATGGCACCCGAGCTCAAAGCCTCCAACCGGCGGACCACCTCCTCGGCCGCACCAGGCCGTTGCGCCGGGTCCTTCTGGAGGCAGTTGCTCACCAGGGCGGCCAGTGCCGGCGTGACCTCGGGGTTACTGGAGTCGAGCGGCGGCGGTACCCGGGTGAGTTGGGCCGCCATGGTTTCGCGGGGCGAAGGACCCTCGAAGGGAGAGGCGCCGGCCAGGAGCTCGTAGGCCAGCAATCCCAGCGCGTAGATGTCGACCCGGTGGTCGGCGCTGGGATCGGACGCGAGCTGTTCCGGCGCCATGTAGCTCGGCGTGCCGATGGCCATGCCGGTGGAGGTGCCGGCCCCGGTCGGCAGGGCGGCGCTCAAGGCCTTGGCGACCCCGAAATCAGTGACCAGGGCGTGGCCGCCCTGCAGCAGCACGTTTCCAGGCTTGATGTCGCGGTGAATGACCCCGCGGCCGTGCGCGAACGTCAGGGCTTCCGCCACGTCGGTGATGATCCGGACCACCTCGCGAACCGGTAGCTGGCCACGGCGGTCGATCTGGGTCCGGAGCGACTCGCCTTCGATGTACGGCATGGTGTACCACAGCAGCCGGCCGTGTTCGCCGGCCGACAGCAGCGGGACGATGTGGGGGTGCTGGAGCTGGGCGGCCAGCTTGATCTCGCGCTGGAACCGGTCCCGGTTGACCCCCGCGGCGAGATCGGGGGGCAGAACCTTCACCACCACCTTCCGGCCCAGGGCGCGCTCGGTGGCCACGTACACGTGGCTCATGCCGCCGCCGATCAACTCCCGGCCGATGTCGTAGGCCGAGCCCAGCGCCGTCTCGAGTTCGCTCCGAAGCCCGTCGGTCATGATAGAGGCAAAGTATCTTCCTCAGGCCGATCAGTCATCCGCCGCAGCTTTCCGAGGATTCGCATGACCTGGCCCGGCAGACCCGAGCCGCTGGACGACGATGAAGCCCTTCCGGCCGACGCGCCCGGAACCGATTGGGAACCCGCCGGCGACGAGGAAGAGTCGGAATTCCTCACCGGCCCGCGTTCGCGGCTCAAGGAGCTGCTGCGGGTCACCCGGATCGCGGCCGAGTTCGTGAAGGGATTCCGCGCGCTGCACTTCGTGGGGCCGTGTGTGACCGTGTTCGGTTCCGCCCGATTTCGGGAGACCCATCCCTACTACCAGCTCGCCCGCACCATGGGGGAACGGCTCGCCGGTCTGGGCCTCACGGTGATGACGGGTGGCGGTCCCGGGATCATGGAGGCCGCCAACCGGGGTGCCAAGGAGGCCGGTGGCCATTCGATCGGCTGCAACATCGAGCTCCCGGCGGAACAGCACGAGAATCGCTATCTCGATCGCTTCGTCACCTTCCGATACTTCTTCGTCCGCAAGGTGATGCTGGTGAAATACAGCGTGGCGTTCGTGGTCCTGCCGGGAGGCTTTGGTACCCTGGACGAGCTGTTCGAGGCGCTGACCCTGGTGCAGACCAAGAAGATCGAGATGTTCCCGGTGGTGCTGATGGGGGTGGGATACTGGTCCCGGCTGCTGGATTTCATGCGCAGCACGCTGGTGCGCAACCGGACCATCGACCTGCAGGACGCCAACCTGCTGACGGTCACGGATTCACCCGAGGTCGCGGTGTCCGCGATTCAGGAGGGCGTCAAACGCTACGGGATTTTGTGGCCGACGCCGCCGAAGCGGAGAAAGCTGCTCAAGGAGAAGGCGCTGCCGTGACCCATTGACGATTGCCGATTGCCGATTGACGATCGACAACTGCTCATCGGGCGCTCCAGAACGCCGACCCACGTAATTGTCAATCGTCAATCGTCAATCGGCAATGGACCGCAGCTGCCCCGGTGACAGGCTCCAGAGCAGCCGGGCCACCCCCGGGGTCGGGGGCTCCGAGAGCTGGATCAGGCAGGCCGCGCCCTTCTTGAGCTCGAGGAAGCTCTCCCGCCGGCCGGTCAGGAGATAACAGGCCAGCCCGCTCAAATGCGGCTCATGGCCCACGACCGCGACCGTCCCGTTGGTCTTGAGGCTCCGCAGCCAGGCGACCAGGTCGGCGAAGTCGGCACTGGGGGACAGGGCCTCGACCGGCTTGACCTTGACGTCACCCAGCACCTCGGCCACGATCTCCGCCGTCTGGGCCGCCCGCACCAGGGGGCTGGTGCCGATCGTCTCGGGGGTTTCCACCAGGCGTGACAGACCGCCGGCCGCCGCCTGCATACGTTTCATACCCTTGGCGGTCAGGGGGCGTTCGCCGTCCGGCTTGCCGCTCTTGGCCCATTCCTCACGGTCTTCGGCGATGGCGTGGCGGATGATCAGGAGGCGCATAGGGGGTCGAAGTGGGTCGAAGTGGTCGAAGTGGGTCGAAGTGGGTCGAAGTGGGTCGAAGAGAGTCGAAAACGGTGAAAAAGGGAAGGGGGCCGGGACCGACGCCCCAACCCCCTTCGACCGCCCTCGACTACCTTCGACCAACTTCGACCGTTAGTTCTCCACCACGATCAGGTACTTCGACGCCGACCAGAACTGCTGCGGCGACGTGATCCTCAGAGTGCCGCGGAACTTGCCGTTGGCCATCTGATCGGCTTCGGCATAGGCCAGGTCGTGCCGCGACACGATGCGATACTCCTTGTCGGCCTTGGGCAGCGCGATCTCCGACAGGGTCCGCTTGTCGGCCCTGGTGAACTGCTGCGGGTCGAGCACGCGGGCCGGGGCCAGGGTCTCACCGGTGCGGGTGAAGACCAGGAACCGGGTGCCGCCTTCCTGAGTGATGACGCCGCGGTCCGCCAGCTCCTTCTTGGTGCCGACGACGTAGAAGATCTCATTCTCCCGCTCGGTCATCGTAGAGACGGTGTCGGTGAGGACCCGCTTCTCATCGGACAGGGTGGTGACCTGGCCGGTCAGCGCCGTGACCTGCTCGTTGAGCGTGGCGATGGTGGCCTTCTGGGACTCCACCACACCCTGCAGCTCGGTGATGGTGTTGGCATAGGCGGTCAACGCGGTGCGAAGGCTGTCGCTGGTGCCGGTGAGGGCATCCACCCGGCGGCGGGCCGCGGCCAGACGAGCCTCGGACTGCCGGACCCGGCTCACCAGCGCCCGCACCTTGGCCAGCACCTCGGCCCGCTCATCCACCCGGGCGCCTTCACCGGCCACGACCGGCGCGTTACGCGTGTCGGTCCGGATGGTGGCCAGCTCACCGCTCACGTCGGTGATGAGCTTGGTGGTTTCGGACAGCTCGGTGAGGAGACTGTCCTTCTGAGCCGAGATGGTGGACAGCTGCTGCGTCTGGGTTCGATAATACTCGGTCGAATCAGACGGAATTCGCGCGGCCATCCCCGTGCCACCGCCCTGACAACCGGCGGCGGCCAGAGCAAGCAGCACGAGACTACCCGTAGAACGGGTGAAACGGGACATCAGCACTCCTGGGACATGGGTGGGGAAGGGGCTCATAAACATGCTCCAATTCGCGGTTGAGAGCAAACGCGCGCGCGGTCGTGCAGCCCGGTACATCACTGCCGTCCTCACGGCCCTACTGCCCACGACATCGGTGGCGCAGTCGCCCTCGGTGGTACTGCTCCGTCCCGACCGCGTTTGGGACGGCATCGCAGATCAAACACGAACCGGCTGGGTGGTGATGGTTCAAGGCAACCGTATCGTGACGGTCGGCCCTGCGGCGGCGATCCAACCACCGCCTCATGTTACCATCATTGAGCTGCCGGGAACTACATTACTTCCTGGCTTAGTAGACGCACACAGTCATCTGCTTTTGCACCCCTACAACGAGACCAGTTGGGACGATCAGGTTCTGCACGAGTCACTCGGGTTGCGTGTGGCTCGTGCGACCGTACATGCTAGGCAGACTTTGTTGGCTGGGTTCACCACTTTGCGCGATCTGGGCACCGAAGGCGCCGGGTACGCCGATGTCGGTCTCCGAACTGCGATCGAGCAACAGGTGATTCCCGGTCCCCGTTTGATCGTGACCACCCGCGCAATCGTGGCGACCGGCTCCTACGGGCCCAAAGGCTTCGCACCGGAAGCGAGCACCCCCCTGCTTGGGGCCGAAACCGCGGACGGCCTGGACGGAGTGACCCGCGTGGTGCGGGACCAGATCAGCCACGGAGCGGACTGGATCAAGGTGTACGCCGACTACCGCTGGGGCCCGAACGATGAGGCCCGTCCCACCTTCACCCTCGATGAGCTTACCCGCATGGTGGAGGTGGCTCGCTCGTCCGGCCGCGCGGTGGTGGCCCACGCGTCGACCCCGGAAGGGATGCGGCGTGCGATCCTGGCGGGGGTCGAGACCATCGAGCACGGCGACGGTGGCACGCCGGAGGTATTTCGCCTGATGCGCGAGCGGGGCGTGGCGCTATGTCCCACGCTCGCGGCGGGGCACGCGATTCAGCAATACCGCGGCTGGCGGCCTTCGCGCGATCCCGAACCGGCTTCCGTCCGCGCCAAGCGGGAGAGCTTCGCGGCGGCGCTCGCCGCCGGGGTGACGCTCTGCAACGGCAGCGACGTGGGGGTCTTCGCCCACGGCGACAACGCCCGCGAGCTGGAGCTGCTGGTCGCCTACGGCGCCCGGCCCCTCGATGCCTTGCGGGCGGCCACGTCGGTCAACGGCCGGGTGCTGCACCTGGAAGACCGGATCGGGCAGGTGAAACCGGGACTGCTGGCCGATCTGATCGCGGTGGAAGGCGATCCGCTCCAGGATATCGGCGCACTCAGGAAAGTCCGGTTCGTGATGAAGGACGGAATGATCTACCGGAACGGTGAACAATGACCAGTGGACGTGAACCGTTGACCGTTGACCGTTCACCGTTCACCGTTCACCGTCCCTGGTTTCTTGACAAGCCTCCCTGGGGACGGTGTATTGAACCCATCGTCACCCCAGCCCGACTACCGCTCTCCCGAGGGTTCCGCATGCCTTACAGCCGGTGGAACGTGCTCGCCGTGTGGTTGTTCGCCCTTCCGGTTGGTCCGCTCACGGCCCAGACCGGCGTCGCCGGCCGGGTCAGCGACAGCGCCTCGCAGCAGCCGCTCTTCAACGCGCTGGTCACCGCCCGGGCCGCGGCTGGTGGCCCGGCGCACGGCAGCACCAGCACCGGTGCGACCGGCCGCTATCGGCTGACGCTGTCACCCGGTAGCTACACGGTGGAAGTGGCCGCTATCGGATATCAGGCCCGGAGCCGGCAGGTGACGGTCAGCGCCGGGGCGGTCGCCACGCTGGATGTGGCGCTGACCGAATCCGCCATCCAGCTGGTGCCGATCGTCGTGTCCGCTACCCGGGGCGTCCCCGAGAAGCAGACCGACGCGCCCGCGGCGGTGGCCGTGGTGTCGCAAACCGAGGTGGAGGAACGCCCCGCGCTGACGGTGGCGGACCACCTGCGGGCCCTTCCGGCGGTGGACGTTTCGCAGGGCGGGCTGACCCAGTCCAACATCGTGGCGCGGGGCTTCAACAACATCTTCTCCGGCGCGACCCTGATGCTGGTGGACAACCGTTACGCCGCCGTCCCCTCGCTCCGGGTGAACGTCCCGGCATTTTTCTCGGCGACCAACCAGGACATCGAGCAGATCGAATTCGTGCTGGGGCCGGGCGCCGCCCTCTACGGGCCCAACTCCGCCAAGGGGGTCCTGGCGATCACGACCAAGTCCCCCTTCAGCTCCCGGGGCACTACGCTGACGCTGGAGACCGGCCTCCGCAGCGATTCGCGCGACCCGGACGGCAATGGCTTCGCCAACGATGGGCACGCGTTGTGGCGGGCCGGGCTCAGGCACGCCGGAACCGTGGGCGACAAATTCGGCTACAAGATCTCGGGGGAGTACCTGAAGGGGGAGGAATGGCGCCTTCGGGATCCGGCCGAACCCACCGCGCTGCCGGCTCCGGGCCGGCCGCCCATTCCGGGGCTGGAGCCCGGTACCTGCAACACCGAGACCGGCTGCCGGGACTTCGATCTCGAGAAGTACAATCTCGACGCGCGGATCGACATCCTGCCGTCGGAACGGACCCAGATCATCGCGGCGGCCGGCACGGTGAACGCCGGCAGCGTGATCGAGTACACCGGCATCGGGGCGGCCCAGGCCCGCGACTGGCGCTACAGCTTCGGGCAGCTCCGGTTCCGGTATGACCGGCTCTTCGTGCAGGGCTTCGCCAACTTCAGTAACGCGGGGGACACCTTCCTCTTCCGGGATGGCAATCCGATCGAGGACAACTCGCGGGTCTGGGGGGCACAGGTCCAGCATGGCCTGGAGATTGGCGACCGGGAGACGCTGCTGTACGGTCTGGACTACACCTACACCGACGCCCGGACCAACGGGACCATCAACGGCCGCAACGAAGCCGACGATACCATCAAGGAGTTCGGGGCTTACGTGCACAGCACCACCCGACTGGCTTCCCCACTGGATCTGGTCCTGGCGTTCCGGCTCGATACCCACAATCGCCTCAAGGATCCGGACGGCTCGGGCGACGTGAACCTGTCGCCCCGGGCGGCGCTGGTATGGCGCCCGGCCGAGGATCAGACCCTGCGGTTCACCTACAACCGGGCCTTCTCCACCCCCAGCAACAACAACCTGTTCCTCGATATCGTGGCCGGCGGGCTGCCAGGGACGCCGTTCAACGTGCGAGCGCTGGGCGTGCCGGAAGCTGGATTCCACTTCCGGGGCTACTGCGGCGAGGGCGGTGTGGGCAACGGACTCTGCATGCGCTCACCCTGGCCCGGCGCGCCGGCCACCGCGATTCCGGCCCAGGCCGCGCCCTTCTGGCCGGTCGCCCGCGAGGCGGTCATCGCCCGGCTGCCGCAGAACCTGCCGCCCGAGCTGCAACCGCTGATCCCCGGAATCACCGCGGCAATGCGGTCGATGACCCCGCCCACCCCGGCCCAGGTCACCACCGCCCTCCGGTCCCTCGATCCGACCGCGCTGGTCTTCAACCCGGTGAATCCCGACGCGGTCACCGACATCGATCCCATCCGGGTCGAGATCAGCAACGTGCTGGAAGCCGGGTATCAGGGAGTGATCAACCACCGGCTGCGGCTGGCCGGCAATCTCTGGTACGAGTCCAAGAAAGACTTCGTCGGGCCGCTGATCGTGGAATCGCCCAACGTCTTCCTCGATCTGGCCACCACCGCCGCCTACTACCAGAACAGCCCGCAGTGGCAGGCGTTCCTGGCTTCGGTGACGCCGCTCATCGGTCCCCAGAACGCGGCCGCGCTCACCCAGGCCATCGTGGCCGGCATGGCCGGTCTGCCGGGCAGCACCACCGCGCCGGGGGTGCCGCTCGGGACCGTGGTGCCCGACAGCCCGCTCAACCAGAACGCGGATCTCTTCCTGACCTACCGAAACTTCGGCGACGTGAATCTGTGGGGCGCCGACCTGGCCTTCGACTATCTCTTCACCGACCGGGTCTCGCTCTCGGGGACCTGGTCCTGGGTCAGCGATGATTTCTTCAGCGCCGACGAGGTCGAGGGTCCCACCGACATCGCCTTGAATGCCAGCTCTCACAAGTTCTCGCTCAACGGGCGGTATCGCGAAGGGATCACCGGGTTCTCGGCGGACCTGGGCCTCAAGTACACCAAGGGCTTCCCGATCAACTCCGGGGTCTACGTCACGCCGCTCGGGACCGACGGCAGTCGCGAGCCGTTGCCCAGCTGGACTACCGTGGATGTCCTGGCGGCCTACCGCTTCAAGTTCGGCTTGCTGGCGGCATTGAGCGTGCAGAATCTTTTCAACGAGAACTACGCGACCTTTGCCGGGATCCCGCAGCTGGGCCGGATGGTGATGACCAAGCTGCAGTACGAATTCTGACGGTCGGGCGGACCACGGACAGACGGACTGACGGACCGACGGTCCGTTACGCCATGAGCTCGGGAGAACCGTCGGGCGAAAACCCACCGGCCGGCCGTCCGTCGGTCCGTCCGTCCGTCCACCTTCCGTGGGTTCTCCCCTTCGCGGCATTCATGGCGCTGCTGGCCATCATGCCGCTGCTGGACCTGGATCCGGCGCTGGACCAGGCCCTCCGGATCCTGATCGTGGGGGGCCTCCTGCTCACGGTCTCCCGGCCGGTAGTCGATCTGCGCGTCAAGCGGTGGTTCGGCAGCATCGCGCTGGGTGGCGTGGTGTTTCTGATCTGGATCGGGCCCGATCTGGTGTGGCCGGGCTGGCACGACGGCCTGCTCTTCAGCAACGACATCGTGGGCCGGCCCGAATCGAGCCTGCCCGAAGCCGCCCGCACCAGCCGCCTGGCCCTCGGGCTCCGGTTCACCCGGGCCGCGGCGTTGATCCCGATCGTGGAAGAGTTGTTCTGGCGCGGCTGGCTGCCGCGGGTCGCGATCCGGTCCGACTTCCACCAGGTGCCGCTCGGGACTTTCACCCCGGCCGGGTTCTGGATCACGGCGCTGCTCTTTGCCACCGAGCACGGGTCCTGGTGGGATGTCGGGTTGGCCGCGGGGGTGCTCTACAACTGGTGGATGATGCGAACCCGAAGCCTGGGTGACTGTATCCTGGCGCACGCCGTCACCAACGCCTGCCTCTCCATCTATGTGATGGCGGCGGGACGGTGGGAGTACTGGTAAGCAAGGACTCAGGGCTAAGGACTTAGGGGCGAAGTACTGAGTTGGTGCGGGCTGAAACTCTGCCTCGTCACCAGTCGAAGGGTCTCTCAACCTCCAATCGAGACTTGATCGTGAACTTCCTCAAGTTGCCGGCGCTGCTCGCCGTGGTTGCTGCAGGGCCGGCAGAAGCCCAGACCGCCGCGGAGCGCGACGAAGTGCTCCAGCCCATCGTCCAGCTTTTCGATGGCATGCGGAAACGAGACTCCGCGATGGTGCGGGCGGCCTTTGCCCCGCAGGCCCGGTTGGGCGGGGCCCAGGAACGCAACGGCCAGGTCAGCATCCACTTCATCACACCCGACGACTTCGCCCGGGTGGTCGGCAGCCAGCCGGCGCCGCCCTGGGATGAGCGGATCTATGATCCGGAGGTCCGGATCGACGGTCGCCTGGCGACCGTGTGGGTGAAGTACGATTTCCTGGCCGGCGACAAGTGGAGTCACTGCGGCATTGACGCGTTCCAACTGGCCCGGCTGCCCGAAGGGTGGAGAATCACCCAACTGGGCGACACCAGGCAGACCACCGGCTGCACCACACCGGCGGCGCCCAAAAACTAGGGACTGAGTGCTGAGGACTGAGTGACCGCCACTCAGTCCTCGGTCCTATCTCCTCAGCACCGCCCGGGCAATCGCGATCACCGCCAATCCTCCCAACCCCAGCCGAAAGACCCGCTGGTCGCCCAGGTAGACGTAGCCGCCCAGGAAGAGAGAGGCGACCAGCAGCGTGAGGGCGGCGACGATCGCGCCGAAACGGGTGAACTCGGCGAAGCTGATCCGGGTGCCGCCCCGTTCCGACAGCCCGATGGTGGTCACATTGGCGGAGGCCCCGATGGCACTGCCGTTGCCGCCGAGGCAGGCGCCAAGCGACAGGGCCCACCACAGGACCTCCGTGTTTCCCTCCAGAGTGCCGGTCAAGCGGGCGACGATGGGGATGGCGACCGCGACGAAGGGAATATTATCGATCAAGGCCGAGAGCACCCCGCTGGCCCAGCAGATCATCAGCGCCCCGAACAGCAATGTCCCCTGGGCTGAGAGCCCGAACGAGGCTTGACCGGTTCCGATGAGCCAGGCCAGGCCGGTCGCCATCGTGTCGATGAGCCCGGTATCGACCGCGGCGCCCACGGCGATGAAGAGGAAGGCGAAGAACGACAGCGTGGGCCACTCGATTTCCTTCTCGATCACTTCCAGCAGTCCGTGCACCCGTTCCGCGTGGGAAGGCCGGTGGCGCCGGAGATAGAGCACATCCTGGACGATCAGGATCGCGGCGGCGCCGATGACCGCAGGCACCGCCACCGGCATCCCGGTCCAGGAATGGGTGAAAAAGCCGATGAAGATCCCTCCCGTGATGCCCAGACTCCAGCGCAGCAATTGGGGGTCCTGGACCTCCGGTTGGGGGAAGCTCCCGCCCATTGCGATGGCCGAGGCGAAGTCGGCCCGGTACCAGCGGCGGGAGAAGAACTCGAGCAGCAACATCATCCACAGGACCGGTACGCTCAGGTCGTAGATGAAGTCCAGGAAGGAGAGGTTGGCCCCCGACCCGATCATGATGTTGGGGGGATCGCCGATCAAGGTGGCGGTGCCCCCAATGTTGGCGGCCATCACCATGGGCAGCAGATAGGCCAGGGGGCGGACCCCGGTCAGCCGCGCCATTTCCAGCGCCATCGGGGTCACGAAAATGACTGTGGTGACGTTGTCGGCGAAGGCCGACAGGATCCCGGTAAACCAGGCGATCAGGGCCTGGATGACGATCGGGCGTCCCCCGGCCTGCTGCAGCAGGCGGCCGACGGCCCACTCGAAGACGCCCGTGGTCTTGAGCACGCCCACGGCCGCCATCATGGCCGCCAGCAGGAAGAGGACGTTCAGATCGATGGCGGTCTTGGCGCCCTCGAAGGTGATGAGCTTGAAGGGCGTGAGGTAGGTGATCAGCCAGAGGGCGGCCACCGCCGAGAAGATCACCAGGACCCGGTGGGCCTTCTCCAGGGCCAGCACCACGAACACCAGGACGATGATGGCGGCGACCAGACCCTGGGATAGAGGGTCGGTGGTGGAGCGAAGGACACCCTCTTGACCCGCAAACAGCATCGGGATTGACGATTGGGGATGAAGGATTGACGATTAGCGCACCACAATCGTCAGCGGTTCATCGTCAATCGTCAATAGGCTCCAAGCAGTTCGAGGGTTTCGTGCGCTACCTGATGTTCGCCGCCGCACTCGTAGCCATGGCCCGGCCGGCCCTGGCCCAGCAGTATGTCCCCAAGGACGTGCTGGTCTCCGATTTTCAGCGCCAGAAGGTCATCCTGATGCGCTACATTGACATCATGCCGGACGACAGGCTCTCGTTCGCGCCCACCCCGGGGGTGCGGACCTTCGCCGGCCAGATCGCCCACATCGCCCAGATGACCGGTGGGATGCTCGCCCGGATCGCCCGACACGGGACCCAGCCCCACGGCGATTCCGGGGTTTATCTCCGGAACAAATCGGCCCTCAAGGATTACGTCGCCCGCAACTACGACTTCGCCATCGCGGGGGTGCAGTCGCTCCGGCCGGTCCAGATGGTCACCATCTCCGACCTGTACGATCTCAAATGGCCCAACTTCAAATGGGTTCTGGCGGTCCAGGAGCACGCGGCCTGGATTCTGGGGGCCACCGCCCTCTACTTACGCCTGAACGGCCAGCAAGCCCCTGAATACCTCCCCTTCTGAGCGCCTCGTGCACCGTCTCCTCCTCCTGATTCTGCTGGTTGTCCCTCCGCCGCCGGCCGCCTGGTCGCAGCAACCGGAGCGGCCCTTCGGCACCCTCCAGGAGCAGTCCCAGCGACAGCAATCCTGGCTCGCCCGACGGCTGGAGACCGTGCTTCCCGTGATGATGCGGAAATACGGGATCGACATGTGGGTGATCCCGATGCGGGAATACAACGAGGATCCCACCTTCACCTCCCTGGTGTCCCCCACCACCTTCGCAGCCCGCCGCCGCACCGTCTACGTCTTCTTCGATCGCGGGCCGGCCGCAGGGGTGGAACGGCTCGCCCTGGGCGGCAGCAGCCAGGGTGGCTTGTACCAGGCCTATCGCAGCCAGCGGGCCGTGAGCGCCCCGGCCGGGGTTGGAGGGCGTACCGCCGAGCTCTGGGGCGACCAGCAGTGGCTGGTGCTCAAGGAGGTCATCGAGGCCCGGAAGCCGGCCCGGATCGCCATCAACACCTCCCGCACCTGGGCCTTTGCCGACGGCCTATCCTCGGGCGAGCTGGACGGCATGCGAAAACTGCTGGGTGAGCCGTGGACCTCCCGCTTCGTGCCCGCCGAGGGCCTGGCGGTGGATTTCATCGCGTCGCGGCTGCCGGAGGAGGAGGTCTTCTACCGGGAGTTGCAGCAGCTGGTCTGGACGCTGGTGGGAGAGATGTTTTCGGAGCGGGTCGTCACCCCGGGGGTGACGCGTACCAGCGACCTGGTGTGGTGGTGGCGGCAGCGGGTGAACGATCTCGGGTTAGGCACCTGGTTCCAGCCTTCGGTGAGCGCTCAGCGCCGCGGCGCCACCGCCGAACAACTGGGCGACGATCCGGTGATCCAGCGGGGTGACCTGCTCTGGTGCGACGTGGGTATCACTGCTCTGCGGCTCAACACGGATACCCAGCACAACGCCTATGTGCTGCGCGAAGGAGAAGCCGAACCACCAGCCGGACTGGTCCGGGCTCTCCGCAATGCCAACCAGCTGCAGGACCTTCTGTTCCAGGAAATCCGCCCGGGACGCACCGGCAACGAAGTCCTGGCCGCAACGCTGGGTCGCATGAAGGCGGCGGGCCTGGACGGGACGATGTACAGCCATCCCATCGGCATGCATGGGCACGGCGCCGGAACCCTGATCGGCCTGTGGGACTATCAGGAAGGGGTCCCGGGGCGGGGAGACCACGCCATCATCCCCGGCATGTGGTATTCGAGCGAGCTCCAGGTGACCAGCCCGGTGCCGGAGTGGGGCGGCCAGCGGGTGCGGATCGCTCAGGAGGAAGATTTCGGCATCGGCTCCGATGGCAAACCGGGGTGGTTCAAGGGACGGCAAACCGATTTTTGGATTGTGAAGTGAGAGGGAGGAGGGGGAAGGGTGGAATGAACCGGAGAGTGCCCAATGCCCAATGCCCAGTGCAGAGGGGAAACAACCACGAAGGCCCTCCTTCTGCTGTGGGCATTCGGCATTGGGCACTCTGCATTCATTCCTCCCGCCCACCTCTTCCATGACCCTTCCCATCGCCATCCTCCTGGTTGTGCTCGGGCTGGCCATCCTGGCTGGCGGTGGGGAACTGCTGGTCCGCGGCGCGGTGGCCATCGCGGCTCTGGCGGGGCTCACGCCGGCAGTGATCGGACTCACTGTAGTGGCCATGGGGACGTCACTGCCGGAGCTGGTGGTGAGCGTGGTCGCGGGGCTCGAGCACCAGCCCGATATCGCGATCGGCAACGTCGTCGGGTCCAACATCTTCAACCTCACGTTCATCGCGGGCCTCACCGCGATGGTGGCCAGCCTCCCGATCCGGGGCAATGTGGTCCGGCTGGAATGGCCGGTCATGTTTGCCGCGAGTCTGGGGTTCCTGGTGAGCGCGCGGGATGGTCTGATCGACCGGGTCGAAGCGGGAGTGTTCCTCATCGTGCTGGTCGGCTTCGTGGGGTACAGCATCCGGATTGCCCGGGTCGACGCCATGCCGGCCGAAGTCAGGGATCTCTCGGACCAGGCCGCGGCACGAGCCCTTCACCCCCGGCACAAGGAGCTGCTGCTGTCGGTGCTTGCCGTCGTCGCCGGACTGCTTCTGCTGATCATTGGCGGCCGGATGCTGGTGGCCGGTTCGGTGCGGATCGCGCAATTGGCCGGGCTCAGCGAACGAGTGATCGGACTGACCATCGTGGCGGCGGGCACCAGCGCCCCCGAGGTGGCCACGACACTGGTGGCCGCGGCTCGGCGTCAGACCGACGTCGCGATCGCCAATCTGATCGGCTCCAACATCTTCAATCTGCTGGGGATTCTGGGCGTGGCCGGCCTGATCCTGCCGATCCCGGTGTCCCCGGCCATTTTCCGGGGCGATGTCTGGTGGATGCTGGGCACCTCGGCCCTGATCTATCCGCTGATGCTGGGGGGGATGAAGCTCTCCCGGAAGGAAGGCGCGCTCCTGTTCGGTGCCTATCTGCTGTATGTCGGATTGCTGCTCCGCGGCTGACGCTGGGGCTTCCGACCGGGCGAAAGGCCGACTATCGTAAGCGCCTGTCGCCAACGGCCTGCTGCCGGGAGAATGTCCATGTCTGACGAGCCAGATTACCTCCGGCGCCTCCGGGAAAACCAGGAGCGTCGTGATCGCCCTCCCCCAGGCGCGACCCCTCGCGCGGACACCCGGTCACTGACCATTCAGGAACGAGAGGCCACGAAAT
>DASWKS010000032.1:0-3241 GCA_036396495.1 Gemmatimonadales bacterium | reverse complement strand
GACGGTCTTCCGGCAGGCCCGTGGCGGTTACCAGGCCGGCGACATGTTCCGCCAGGATCTCCGGCAGTCCTTCGGCGCGAGCGAGTCGCGCGACTGCGAGACGATCGAGCCGGCCCGAGAGCGAGTCATCGTGCGGGGGCATGGCTCACCCTCCCCGGGGAGCCGGCGCCACGACACCGATATCGATCATGGCCTCGAACAGCTCCCGCCACTGGGCCCGGCGCTGGCCGAGCAGGGCGGCGCCCTGTGAGGTGAGCCGGTAGTAGCGGCGCTTGCGGCCGGAGGGGGTCTCGACCCAGCGGCTCGCGACCAACTTTTTGGCTTCCAGACTGTAGAGCAGGGGATACAACGTGGATTGGCCCATCGCCAGCACACCCTCGGTCCGGCGGGAGAGCGCCTCGGCCAGCTCATAGCCGTACATCTCGCGCCGTTTGAGCAGCTGGAGCACCGCGACCGGGCCGGCGCCCCGGATGAGCTCGCGTTCGATCTTCACGCTGTTTCCTCGCTAGGGATACCTCGCTGTCAATAGTATGTGGGGCAGGACGAGATCGCAAAACCCGATAGCCCAGCATCTGCTCGAGCGCTTCCCAGAACGACAACCCCTGACCAACAGCGAAAAGGGATCCACGGATGACACGGATTACACGGATTGGACCAGCCGAGGAAAGAATCGCCATAAAAAAACTGTGTTGTTGTTGGTAGTTTGAAATCCGTGTTATCGGTGTAATCCGTGGATGCCTTTTGCCGCTGTTTTTGGCAGTCAGAACTCGCGCGGTCGGCGGCGATTAGATTGCGCCGCCCCGCCGCAACAATCCCAACCGATCGTACTGTTGTTCGTGCACCGACAGGACTTCCTCCGGCGTCACCGTCGCCACGCCGGCCTTGCCGACTTCGATGCCCGCCGCGTAGGTCGCCAGCAGCGCGGCCTCCTTGAGCGAAGCCCCGGCCGCGAGCATGGTGCCGACCCAGGCGGTCACGGTGTCCCCCGCGCCCGAGACGTCGAACACTTCGCGGGCCAGACTGGGAATCCGCGTCACGGTGCGGTCCTTGGTGACCAGCACCATCCCCGCCGGGCCCAGGGTCAGCAGCAGGTTGTCCACTCTGAGCCGGCTCAGCGCGTCGGGCAGGGCATCGGGGCTCTCCAGGTCCACTGCGGCTCCCAGCGCGGCCTCCAACTCCCGCCGGTTGGGCTTGAACACCGTGGCCCCGCCGTAGTCGAAGAACTGGCGGAACTTGGGATCCACCACGACCGGCACTCCGCGCTTGCGCGCCTCCTCGATCACCGGGCGGATCAGACCGGGCGCGAGCGCACCCTTGTTGTAGTCCTCCAGCAGCAGCGCATCGGCCCCGTCGAGCGACTGGATGACCAGGGCGGTCAGCCGGTCGACGTCGGTGCCTTCCAGCAGAGATTCGACTTCTTCGTCGATCCGGACGATCTGCTGCCCCCGGGCCACGATCCGGGTCTTGGTGGTGGTGGCCCGCCCCGCCACGGTGAGGAGATTGCCATCGAGCAGCTGCTGCGCGGCAAGCTCGGCCCGGATCGACAACCCATGGGGATCATCGCCCACCACGCCCACCAGCCGCACGTCGGCGCCGATCGCCTTGACGTTGGCGGCGACATTGCCGGCGCCGCCCAAGGCCGCGCGGGTCTCCCGCACGTGGACCACGGGCACCGGCGCTTCGGGGGAGAGCCGCTCGGTTTCTCCCAGCACGTAGCGGTCGAGCATTACGTCGCCCACCACCACGATGCGGCGGCCCCGCGCTCGGCTCGCCAGCTGAAGAATCCGTTCCCGGCTGATCCCAAAGCTCGGACTGGCTGTCATGCGGCAGAAGGTGCGGGACCGCCGCCTCCGGTGCAAGCCTGCTATTTTCCCTCGCCGCTATGCCAGAGCTTCGAGTCGAGGTCCTGCGCGGCGGACAGGTCGAGTCGGTGCACCGGGTTTCGGCCGCCGTCGTGGATCGGTCCGGCCGCCTGATCGGGTCGGCCGGTGATCCCCGTTTCGTCACGTACTGGCGCTCGGCCGCCAAGCCGTTCCAGGCCCTGCCGCTGGTAGAGGATGGCGTGCTGTCGCGCCTGAGTCTGGGGTCCGACGTGCTGGCGCTCGCCTGCGCCTCCCATTCCAGCGAGCCGCGTCACCTCCAGCTGACCGATCGGATCCTCGACCGGATCGGATGCACCGAAGCCGATCTCGCCTGCGGACCGCACCCGCCGCTCGGTCCTGGCGTGGTGCAGGACGTTGTCGCCCATCGAACCGTGCTCACGCCCCGCTGGAGCAATTGCTCGGGAAAACACGCCGGGATGCTGGCCCTGGCCCGCCATCATGGATGGGACATCGCCGGATACGAGCTGGCTGGGCACCCGGTCCAGGAACGGATTCTCGACTCGGTGGTGCGATGGACCGGCAGGGACCGAAACGCCATCGTCCTGGGGGTCGATGGATGCACCACGGTCTGCTTCGGTCTTCCTCTCCTCGCCATGGCCCGGGCCTACGCGGCTCTGGCCGCGGCAGCCAGCGAGAGCCTGAGCGTGATTCGCCACGCCATGCTGGCCCATCCCGAGCTGGTGGCCGGAGAAGGCCGCTTCTGCACCGACCTGATGCGGGCGCTGCCGGGCGAGGTAGTGGCGAAGGTCGGCGCCGAGGGGATTCACTGTGCCGCCATTCCGTCGGCGGGAATCGGGATCGCCCTCAAGGTGGAAGACGGTGACATGCGCGCCTCGCCTCCCGCGCTGCTCTCGATTCTTCAGGCCCTCGCCCCGCGGCTTCCCGGGCCCGCCCGGCTCCGGAGCGATGCCCTGCCGGATTGGGCCCATCGTCCGGTGTACGACACCCGGGGTGGGCGGGTGGGAGAGATCCGCGGTTCCGGCACGCTGCATTTTCTCGACGACCCGGTGAGGTGATTGGTGCCCCCAGGCCAACCGGAAACCGCCATGTTGAGTGACGGGCTCGACGCCGCTACCCGCGCACTGGTCACGCTCGCCGCCGCCGTGGCCGTCGGCCGGGAGCCGCTGATCGAGGAGCAGAGCCGAGCCGCGGTGGCAGCCGACGTGCCGGCGGTGTGGATCGACGAGCTGCTGTTGCAGTCGGTGTTGATGGTGGGCTGGCCCCGGGCCCTGGTGGCCGCCGGCATCTGGCGCCGCGAGAGCGGAGCGCGGGCGCCGGCGGCGGATCCGTCCCTGACCGAGGACAGCGAGCAGTGGCGCCGACGAGGTGAGGCTACCTGCGGCGTGGTGTACGGGACC
>DASWKS010000031.1:0-8621 GCA_036396495.1 Gemmatimonadales bacterium | reverse complement strand
ATGTGTCCCGCCTGATAGGCCGGCTGGGTCCCGATGTGGAACAGCACCAGCTTCGGGTCCTTCAGGTGGGATGCCAGCCAGTCGGTCGTAACCAGCAGCGGGGTACTCTGTTGCGGCGCCAGGGTCGAGGCGGCCAGCGAGAGCAGGATTGTGAGCATGGGAGTATCCTCTTCAGAAACCTATCCAGCGATGGCCATCGAGGCGATCACCACGGCCCACCAGTCGAGCGGCACCGGCCGCCGAAGTCTCATTTCGCTCCCGCCACCACCGGCCGGGAGGGCTGGGTGGTCCAGTCGGCCATGGAGCCCACATAGATCCGGACCGGGTATCCCAGCAGCCGGGCGACGAAATACAGGTGACTGGCCCGCATGCCGACGGTGCAGTAGGTCACGACTTCGCCGGCCCGGTCCGCGCCGGCCCCGGCGAAGAGCCGCTCCAGCTCCGCCACTGGCCGGAGCCGGGCGGCCTGGGGCGGGTTATCCCCACGGCGCCCGTTGGCGCTCCCCACATCACGCGGATCGAAGGTGTCGAGCCAGTCGAGATGCCGGGCACCGGGCAGGTGGCCCCGCCGGGGCAGCGATTCCCGCGCGGTCCCCTCGTACTCCGCCCGGGAACGACCGTCCAGCAGGGTGACGCCCCTCTGGCCCAGGCGGCGCTGGACCGCGGCCGCGTCCACTACCAGGTCCTCCCGCAGCTTCGGGGTGAAGGTCGCGGGAGTGATGGTCACCGGTTTGCGGGATAGCTCCCCGCCGCTCGCGACCCAGGCGGCGGCCCCACCGTCGAGCACCGCGGTCCGATCGCCCATCCCCAGGTACTCGAGCGCGACAAACAGAATGGATGCTCCCAGCGGATCGCCCGAGATGATCACCCGCGATCGATTCGAAACCCCCACGGCACCGAGTGCGGCGGCCATGGACTGGGGGTCGGGGAGTCGGTCGGCCACTGTGTGATTGTGAAACCGGTCCAGCGGCGCGAAGCGGGCACCGGGGATGTGACCTTCGTCGTAGGCGATGCGGTCGAAGCCGACCTGCAGCACGACCAGATCGGGATCGGACAGATGCCGCTGGAGCCACTGGGCCGACACCAGCACCGTATCGGGGGAAGCGACCAGGAGGGTCGCAATCAGGAGGTTGGTGATCATGAACATCACTACGGGGGAGTGGCGCCTCCTCCCACGTCCAGTGCAGCCAACTGCGTTCCAGTGCAGTGAATGGCTGGAACGGCTGGCTGTCGCTGACAATTCTCGTACAACTCCCGTACTCCACGATCATCCATTGTGACCCGGGCAGTGGCATCGTGCCCGTCACGCCGGAGCCACCAGCGGGTCCGGCGAGATCAGAGCCAGGAGGACGGAATGGTGGCTGAGTCTGGTGTGACCCGGTGGGCGTTGTCCGGTCTCCTGCTCGCGACGCTGGCGCTCGGTGATGCCACCCGGGGCGTGGCGCAGCCCGCAACGGATACCTCACTCACGGCGCTCTACGCGGCGCGGGAGAAAGTCTGGCGCGATTACTTCGCCAACGGGCCTGACCTGGCGAAGACCCTGCCGCCGGGTTTTCTGGGGATCGGAGCGGGGGATACGGCTTGGGCCGACCGGGCCAGCACGTTGGCCGGGGCGAAAGCATCGGCGGGTCGGGGCACCAGGTTGGTGGCGCTCCGCTTTCCGCGGAACCGAGTGGAGCGCCATGGAGACGTGGCCATCATTCACTCCCGCTACGAGGCGGAGCTGGAAACCGGTGCCGGACGAAACACACTCCGCGGGAACATCACCGAAGTATTCCTGTGGACCGGAACCGGCTGGACCCATCCCAGCTGGCACATGGACTATGACCGGCCGGCGGCGTCAGCCACGGCGTCGGTCACCACACCCCAACGCCGTCTTGCGGCCGGGGACACCGCCGCCCGCCGTGAGGCGCTCGCCGCCTACCAGGCCCACCAGGGGGAATTCGACTACCTCCTGGGTGACTGGGAGTTCAGCGGCATCCGGCAGCGGGCCGATGGCCCGGTGAAGATTCGCGGGTATTGGAGCGCCACTCGCTCGGCCGATGGGGCCCTCATCAGTGATGAGTTTCGCATGGTCGATGACAGTGGCCGGACGATCTACGTGAGCACCACCCTGCGGGTCTATGACCCGGTTCAGCAGCGTTGGAACCTGATCGGCGTCGAGCCCGGCGGCGGCATCCCCCAGCTCGGAACGGCCTGGAAGGAAGGCGCTGACATGCGGATCGACCAGACCTTTACCTCGAGTGACGGCACGAGCCGCTTGTGGCGAATCCGCTACTTCAACATCGGTCCGGATCGTTTCTCGTGGCGGGCCGACATTTCGTCCGACGGAGGGGTTTCCTGGAGCGAGAACCAGATGACCATGGAGGGACGCCGGACGGGTCCGGCCCGCCCGCCGGTCGCTCTGACGCCCCGGCGGGCGAACTGAGAGGGGCTTAAGGCGCTAGATCTCGCGCAAGTTTCTGGTAGCGTCGCAGGGGTGAACCACGGAGTCTACCCTGCATGCGACCCTTCCGTCTCACCCCGGCAGCCCTGGTCTGGCCTGCCGCGCTTCTGGCCGGTCTTGGCCTCACAGCCCGGGCTCTCTCCGCCCAGCCTTCCCTGGCCGCGAGGCCGATAGCCGCCACCACGGCGCAACGGCTGCAGGGACGGGGTGGACTGGTGATCGAGGTCCTGGTCGACTCCGCTCTGCTCGGTGGCGCCGACGTGGAAGTGGTCGAGGTCACCTTCCCGGCCGGGTCGGCCGGCGGCGGGCACCAGCATGGAGGCGTGGAGATCCTCTACGTGCTGAGCGGCGAGCTGGAGCACGTGGTGGGCCAGTCGGCCGTGCGGCTCACCCGGGGGATGGCCGGTGTGGTGCGCCTGGGAGCGACGGTCAGTCACAGGGTTGTATCGTCGGAGCCGGTGCGCGCCCTGGTGATCTGGGTGCCGGGCGGCGAGCTCGGGCGAATCCGACCGGCGTTCACGGACCAGGGCCGGCGGCCGCTCGACCGCCTGGACCAGGACCTGAGCGCGCTGTCCCGGCTGAGAGAGCAATGGACCGCCCTCTACAACCGCGGTGACACGGTCGGCCTGCGACCGCTTTACGCCGGGGACGCGGTGCGCATGCCGTACGATGCAGGAATGCAAACCGGACAGGCGGCGATCATGGAGGGTTTCGTGCGCAGCTTTGCCGCTCGACCGTTTGCGCCGAGGCTCCAGCTCACCGCCGATCAGATCCACTTGTCGGATGACCGCGCCGTGGAGCGAGGGCGGTATCACGAGCTCATGACTCCGCGGCAGGGCCGGCGGCTGGAGGAGACCGGGAAGTACGTCCAACTGTCACGCCGAGGCGGTGACGGCGAATGGCGCATCGAGTGGAGCATCTTCAACCGGGACGGCCCCGCCCGGGCCGTGCCGTAACGCGCCCCGGAGCCACACCGGTCCGCCCGACCGCCGACCGCCTGCCGCCTGTCCGCCCGTCACAAGGGCTGTCCCAACCGCTCTTCCAGGGCCGCCTTCCGGCCCCGGCTGAGACGGATCTTGGTCCCGTCCTGGAGAATCAGAAGATGGTCGCCATGGGGAGCGGGCTGCATCTCCCGCACTCGGTCGAGGTTCACGATGCCGGAGCGGTGCACCCGGAAGAACCGGTTGGGATCGAGCCGCTGTTCCAACCGCTGCATGGTCTCCCGGATCACATGGACTTTGCCTCGGCTGTGAATCCGGGCGCAATAGTCCGCCGCTTCGATCCAGTCGATTTCGTCCACCGGCACGAAGACGGCGCCCGAAGCTTTCCGCACCACGATGCGGTCGAGATAGCGCCCGGGGGGCGGATCGGTCTGGAGCAGTGACTCCAGCCGGCTGGTCAGGTCGCCCATCCGTCCCTGCTGAATCGCGCGCCGGACCCGCGCGATGGCCTCCACGAACCGTTCGTCGTCGAAGGGTTTGAGCAGGTAGTCGAGGGCGTGCACTTCGAACGCCTTGAGGGCAAACTGATCGTAGGCGGTGACGAACACGACCGGTGGCATGCGCCGCGGGCCCACCGCTTCGATCACCTCGAAACCGTTGAGCTCCGGCATCTGAACGTCGAGCAGTACCAGATCGGGGTGGAGCTCCTGGATCGCCGAGGCCGCCGAACGCCCGTCTCCGCATTCGCCGACCACCACCACGTCGGACTCGCGCGCCAGCAGGGCGGTAATCCCCGCCCGGGCCACCGGTTCATCATCGACCACCAGCACCTTGAGCGGATTCACGCCGCCCCCACGGCATCCGGGACCTCGGACTCGACGGTCCCGAGGCGGAACGGCAGCGTGACCCGGGCGATGGTTCCGCCGGCGGGAGGACTCTCCAGCGTCAGGGTTCCGGCCGGGCCGTACATCTGCTCCAGCCGGGCGATCGTGTTGGGGAGACCGATTCCCGCTCCCGGCACCAGCACACCGCCGGGGGGTGTTACCGGATCAACACCACCGTCGAAACCGGGACCGTCGTCCCGAACCTCCAGCTCGAGCCGGGCGCCGCGCCGAGCAGCCAGGATCTGGAGCTGTCCGGCGGCGGCGCGACGGGCGATCCCGTGCCGGATGGCGTTCTCCACCAGTGGCTGCAGGATCAGGTTAGGCACCATCGCCTCCAGCGTCCCGGGCTCGGCGGTGACCGTCACCTGCAGCCGGTCGGGAAAGCGGCTCTGCTCGATCGCCAGATAGCGCTCGATGAAATCGATCTCCTGCCGGAGCGTGACCTCCTGCGGGGGAGCATCCTCCAGCACGTAGCGGAGAATCCCGCTCAGGCCCGCCAGCATCCGCACCGCCTGACTGTTGGCCTGTTGCCTCACCAGCATCGACACGGTGTTGAGTGTATTGAACAGAAAGTGGGGGTTGAGCTGCATCCGGAGCGCCTGGACCCGGGCCTCGGCCAATTGGGTCGAGAGGGTGGCTGCGGCGCGCTCCCGCTCCCGGAACCGGTCGTAGTAGTCGGCGGCGAGCACGGTTCCGAACAGAATGGTATAGGCCAGCAGGCCCAGCGTGATCCGGAACAGGATCCCCTCGCGGTACACCTGCCAGAAGGGTCCGGTGGGTACCGGCCAGCCGGTGAGTCGGTAGATCGCCAGCAGCATCACGCCGTGCAGCAGAATGCAGGCGATGGCCACCGCTGCGTGCACCGGAATGGCGAGGGCCAGCCGCCCCCGCGCCAGAGGCACCCGCCGTAACACCCACACCACGATCGGGGCCAGCAGCGCCCAGAGATACCAGAAGGGCATTTCCTTGTTGAGCGCGTGCTGGACCGTCCGCCAGGTGGGGTCATCCGCCGAACGTTGCATGACCATGAAATGCTGGGCCGAAGTCAGCAGGCCGAGAACGGTCGCGCCTAGAATCACGACGCGAGGGAGGGACATCCGGCGGAGCATCATGGTCAAGGCTAAGGGCGATCGGGCCGGGGAGCCAGCGGCCGGTGCAGCGAACCCGCGCCACCGCGCAGCGAACCACCGCAACCGCCCGGCCAGCCGCGGTTAGAACGAGGCAGTTGTCTCCAGCCGTGACGGCCGAAACGCGGACGGCGGGAACCCCAGGCGGGTCCGGAAAGTGTGGGTGAAATGGCTGTGACTGGAGAAGCCCAGATCGAATGCCAGCCGGGAGAGATCGGTGACCCGGTCGGCCAGACGTTCCAGCGCCAACCGCAACCTGAGGTCCAGCCGGTAAGCGTGGAGCGTCATCCCGGTCACAGCCCGGAAAACCCGGCACAGGTGGAAGGGGGACACCTGGAGGGTGCGTGCCAGGGTCGTGACATCGGTGGGGGCAGCCGGGTTTCCCGCCAGAGCGGCCCGAGCACGTTGGGCCAGCTCGCGATGGGCGTCCCGGGCCCGCCGCCCAGCCGGTCTCGGCGCCGATGGGCCGTGGGCTCGCCGGATCACTTCGGCCACCAGCTCCAATACCGCCTGCTCGGCTTCGAGGGGCGCCATCTCGTGGGATTCCAGTCTCCGGAACAAGGTGCGTTGCCGGAGGTAGAGACTCGCATCCGACACGGACCACTCGACCCGGTAAGGCCGGTCCGGGTTCTGCGCGGTGCGGGGGTCGGTTTCGTGGGCGAGGGCGAACGCCACTTCGGGGCTCACGCCAAACCAGTCGCTCCGGTCCCCATCCGCCGCCAGCGGAGCTCGGGTGTATTCCTGGCCCTTGTTATAGATGGTCACGATCCCGGGATCGGCCACAAACGGCCGGGAGCCGGCGTGTCGGATCCAGACCGCGGTCCGGGGAAAGACCACGATGTGCCCTTGGGTCGGTCCGGTGTTGCGAAAGCGGTTGTCGTGGGCGGGACAGCGGAAGGCCCCTACCCGGACCGAGCCGGTCTCAAAGACGATCGTGTCGAGGGCTGCCATAGCGGGTACTCGACCCGACGCTCCGGATGGAAGACCGGTTTCGCGGGTGAGACAGCCAGGCTAGCGCCGCTCGAACACCAGGCGGTAATGGTCCATCAGCTCCCGCTCGAACGCGATGGTGTTGGCGCTGACACCGGAGACGAAGGCGTGCCGGAAATCGGCGCTGCCGAGGTAGCGCGGCAGCAGGGAAGCCCAGAGCCCTAACTTGCGCCAGGTGACCCGGCCGAACCGCATCCGCCACTGCCGAATGGTCTCGATGTAATCGTTGCGGCCGTTCTCCTGGTAGACCAGACGGAAGTGGGGCTCGGCGTTGCGCTCGATCTGTTCCGCTCCATAGGGCAACCAGGACCCGGGGAAGGTCTTCTGCAACAGGCCCAGCACGTGCCCGTTCGACAGCCAGGGCGCCCCCAGATCGATCTCCTCATAGGGGATCATGTTCCGGCCGAAGACCATGGTCTGAAGGAAGAAACGGCCCCCCGAAGGCAGCATCCCGGCGACGTTCTTGAACACCTCCGAGTAAATCGCATCCTGCCGGCCGGCCTGCCACTCTTCGATGGAGCAGAAGTGCTCGAAAGCCCCCAGGCTGACGACCCCGTCGAACCCGCCGAAGGTGTCGCGAGTGACCGCGCGGGCATCCATGAGATGCACGTCGAGTCCGTGACCGAGGCAGGAGCGCTGCTGGCCCTGGGAAAGGGTCACGCCGACTCCGGCGATGTCCCGCGCCCGGAAGAAGGCCAGCATCGCCCCCCAACCACAGCCGAGGTCCAGAATCCTGCCCCCGGCCGGGACCTGAAGCTGTTCGGCGATCAGCTCATGCTTGCGCCGTTGGGCCGCCTCCAGGGGAAGCGAGAAATCGCCGTCGTACTTGGCGCCGCTGAAGTCGGACAGCTCCCCCACACTCAGCCGGAAGAGCCGGTCGGTCAGCGAATACGCGAAGTCCATTTGGGCCTGGGACGCCATAAGTCTCCGAATCTGGAACGCCGGAGCCGGATTCTAAGTTTCCGGTTGCGACGCGCGCAAGCAATCCGGTGATAGTCGGGGGTGACGGGTCCTGGGCATGATACTCCGAACGGTCTCTCCGGAGTCTCCATGCGGGTCCTTTTTTCGATCGCCTTGGCGTGCACCGGGGTCGGGGGCACTCTCCAGGCCCAGGCCACGAGTGAGCTTCAGCAACGCGCCTCTCAGGCCTGGTTCGACAAGGATTGGGCCAAGGCCGCGGAGGCTTATGGCGCCCTCGCAGGCCAGACGCCCAACACGGCGCTGCCCCACTTCCGTCTGGGGGTGTCGCTCATCAATCTGGGCCGCGCCGCCGAGGCCCGTTCCCACCTGGAGGCCGCCGAACGACTGGGGATGCCGTTGCCTCAGGTCGCCTTTCGCCTGGCGCAGGTGGCCGCGGCTGCGGGCGACAAGGACGCGGCCTTTGGGCACCTCAAGCGGGCCACGGATGCAGGGCTGGCCCTTGTCCCGCTGCCGCTCGACACCGATCCGGCCTTCATGCGGCTCAAGGGCGACGCCAGGCTCGATCTCTTCCTCACCGCGGTCGACCGCAACGCCCGGCCATGCCTAGACGATCCCAAGCACGCCGAGTTCGACTTCTGGCTGGGTGACTGGGAGGTCCGGCCCCGGGGGCAGCCGTCGGCGCCGGCGGCGTCCAACGTCATTACCAAGATCCACGATGGCTGCGTGGTGCTGGAGAGCTACAGTGCCCCGGGCTACACCGGCCAGAGCTTCAACATCTACGACCGCACCCGGAAGCAGTGGAACCAGACCTGGGTCGACAAAACCGGCGGGTTGCATGTGTACTGGGGTGTGGCTCGCGACGGGAACATGTATTACGAGGGCGAGATGCCCGACCCCACCGCGCCCAGCTCTCGGGTCAAGACCAGGCTCACCTTCTTCCGGATGGCGGCGGATACGGTGCGGCAGTTCTCCGAGTCAACCCGGGATGAGGGGAAGAGCTGGACGGTCAACTATGATCTGCTGTACACTCGAAAGCGCTGAACCATTTAGCGATTTATCGAATTAGTGGTTTAGCGATGATGCTGGCGCGAATCGGCACACCAACAGCAACCAGCAATCGCCAAATCGCGGAACCGCTGAATCGTCAATTGTCTCCGGCACGGGCATCAAGGAGGTCGGTTCGATTTAGCGATTGGCCGGTTGACTCGAAACCAGCTGGGCGTAATCGCTGAATCGCGAAAGCGTCAAACCGCTAACAGGTTGCTGAAAAAGTATCTGTTCGCGCGCGCCGATGATTCCTAAATTGGAACAA
>DASWKS010000030.1:0-6691 GCA_036396495.1 Gemmatimonadales bacterium | reverse complement strand
CCGGATTGCCGCGGGACCACCCTCAACCAGGAAATAGAGATCGCGATCGTAGGGGAGCAGCGATCCGGCGTACGTGGCGAAGCTGCGGTTCAAGGGAAGGTTGATCGTGCCGGGGATATGGCCGGCCCCAAACGCCGCCGCCGGCCGGCAGTCCACCACCTCGGCGCCTCCCGCCAGCAGGGGCGCGACCCGCCCTTCCCCGATCCGCTCCGGAACCGGGAAGCCGCCCAGGATGGGCGGCCCATCCCGATTGATCCGCTTCATGACGCCGAAGTAGCGCGGCGGCTCCGGCTGACCCGTCAACACCTGTCGCACGAAGCTCGATTCGTCATCGATCCCAAGCGCCCAGTTGGTGCGTTTCTCGTACCCCACCGTCGATTGCGGCACCGCCCCGATCCCCTTGCCGCAGGCGGATCCGGCGCCGTGACCCGGCCAGACCTGCAGGTGCTCGGGCAGCTGTCGAAACCGCTGCAGACTGTGAAAAAGGTCCCGGGCCGATCCCTCGCTCGCGCCCTGGACCCGGGCCGCCTTCTCCAGCAGGTCCGGCCGTCCCACATCGCCCACGAAGACGAAGTCGCCCGTGAGGATTCCGAGCGGCTCGCGGCTGGCTGCGCCGTCGGTCACCAGGAAACTGAGGTGCTCGGGGGTATGGCCCGGCGTGTGGACCGGCTCCACCACGACTCTGCCCAACGGGATTCGTTCCCCGCCCTGCAGCAGGACCACCGCCGGGTCGGACCGGAAGCCGTACTGCCACTCCTCCGGACCGGCGGCCGACAACAGCATGCGTGCGCCGGTCCGCTGCGCGAGTTCCCGGGTGCCGGACACGAAGTCGGCGTGGATGTGGGTTTCGGTGACCCCCCCGATCCGCATGCCTTCGGCTTCGGCCGCGGCGATGTACTGGTCGACCTCGCGGTTGGGATCGACCACCATGGCTTCGCCCGTCGTCTGGCACCCGATCAGATAGCTGGTCTGGGCAAGGGAGTCGTCGTAGAAGCGCTGGAAGAGCATGCTCTCACTCGGTGGAGGGTCACGAGCCGCGGCTCGTAACGCTAACGTCGGATCAGTACCAACACTCCCATAATGAGCAACAACCCCGCGAACCAGCGCCGCAGCGTCGCCTGCGACACTTTGGGGACCAGCGCGGCGCCGATCCCCACGCCCACGAACGCCAGGCCGCTGAACCCCGCCACGATTCGCCAGTCGATGGGCACCCGTCCGAGATAGCCCACCACCCCCGCGGCGCAGCTCACGGTAATCAGGGCCAGCGAGGTACCGACCGCCTGCTTCATGTCGAGCCCGGCCAGCGTCGCTAGCGAAGGCACGTACAGGAATCCCCCTCCCACGCCGACCAGTCCGGTCAGCAGCCCGACGCCGCCGCCGATGCCGGCCAGGAGACTCAGGGGCCGGGCCGCGCGCGGTGGGGCCGGTGCCTTTCGGGCGCCCCAGAGCATGGACCCTGCTGCGACCAGCAGGACGACTGCGAAAATCGTGAGCTGCAGCCGTGCGCTGACCCGGAGCGCCAGCATCGAGCCCAGCACCGACCCCGCGATCGCCGCCGGCGCGAACGCCACCAGGGCGCGGCCGTTCACGTTGCGCCCGCGGGAGTGTTGCAGCACCCCAACCAGACTGGTCAGGCCCACGACGACGAGGCTCATCGGTACCGCCTGCCTCACGCCGACGCCCAGCACATACACCAGCACCGGCACGGTGAGGATCGCGCCACCGCCACCCAGGAGGCCGAGCGTGATGCCGATGAGGACGGCCAGGCCGTAGCCCAGGACGATCATGATCCTCCTGGCGGCCCGATACCCGCGGCCCGCTCGACCGTTTCGCCGAAGATCTTGAGCTCGAAAGGCTTCTCCAGGATCACGGCGTCGGTCCGTTCGCGAAAGGCCACCATGTCGTAGCTGCCGGTATCGCCCGAGACCAGCACCACCCGCCTGGCCTGGGCGGGGTTCACTTCGACAACCCGGTCGTACAGCTCGATACCGGATAGCCCGGGCAGCTTCACATCGCAGATGATCACATCCCATCGGTCCCGCAGCGCCAACTCCAAGCCGGCCCGGCCTTCGACCGCCTCGCTGACCAGCCATCCGCCCCGACGCAGAAACCGTCGCATGGACTGACGCACGGCATCATCGTCTTCGATCAGCAGCACCCGCCGACCGACGGCGGCGTCCACGGGCGGCTCCTCGAGCGCGGCTTCCCGATCCTGTTGCCGCCGGTCAAGGAACGGCAGCGCGACGATGAACCGGGCCCCGCCGCCTTCCCAGGGCGGAATGTTCTCCGCCACCAATGTCCCCCGATGCCGCCGCACGATGGTTTGCGAGACCGAAAGCCCGAGCCCGGTGCCTTCCCCGGGACCCTTGGACGTGAAGAACGGATCGAAGATGCGGGGGAGATCCTCGGCCGGAATGCCCGGCCCGTTGTCCTCGATCACAAATTCGAGCAGCCGGCCGCGGACCCGGGTGATGAGGGTCACCTTCCCACCCCGGGGCGTGGCCTGGAAGGCGTTCTGGAGCAGATTGGTCAGCACCTGCTCCAGGCCACCGGCATCGCCCTCCAGCGGCGGCAGGGTCGGGTCGGCGCCGGCGGCGAAGCTGATGCCACTGCGGGCGGCATCACGTTCGAAGATCGGCGCCACCCGCTGGACCAGCTCTCCCGCGCTGACCCGCGGCCCCTCCGCCGGCACCGCTCGCACTTCCTCGAGCAGGCCACGCACCAGCTTGCGGCTCCGGCGGGCCTGCTGCTGGATCATCAGCAACGCCTCGCGTTGCTCGGGGGACGGATCGGCTTGAATCAGGTCCTGCGCGAACGCCAGAATGGCGGAAAGCGGGTTGTTGAGCTCGTGGGCCACCTCGGCCATCCGGCGGCCTGCGTCCGTGAGGCGCGCGGCCTGATCCGACTCATCGGGAGGGGATTGCCCCGTCCGCCGCAGGCGAGGGGCCAGCCACAATCCGACCACACCGCCAATGGCGAGGCCCAACAACGCGCTCAGCAAGGGAAGCATGGGGAAAGAATAGTACTGTTACGGTATGGTCCAGAATTCGACCCGGTTCCGATTGAAGAGCGGGATCGCGATCCGCCGCCGGGACGGATCCAGCCCGATGTCCGCCGGCGCATCGACTCCCGTCACGGTCTTGGAGCTGCGGTCCTTTCCGGCCAGGAACACGGTCGAGTCGGCCCAGCTGCTCACCAGGATCCGGCCGTCATCCAGCACCACCACGCCGTCATGACCGCCCGGACCTTCGGCCATCGCGGCCGGGGTCGAGTCCGGCGCCCAGGCGAACACGGTCTTGCCGCCGAATCCGACCATGATGAACCGGCGGTTGGCGTTGTCCCACGCGATCCCGTTAGGCCGTTCCAGCCGATCGCCTTCGGCCAGGATCGTGATCGTCCGGCCCGCCAGCCGGAAGAGCCGGTCCGGGCCTGGATGCTCGATCTGGCCGTTGGCGATGATGATGCCGGTGTCGGTGATGTACAGCGCTCCATCCGGACCCACCGCGATGTCGTTGAGGAAGCGGGCCCTCCGGCCGAATTCCACGGCCGCAAGCGGCGCGCCGGTGCGCTTGTTGAAGCCCCGCACCGCGTCGATGTCCGCCACCCAAAGGGTGTCGCCCGTGATGGCCTGTCCCTTGGGCGCGTGCAGGGTCGCACCGCCCCGTCCACCCTCGACGAAGTGCAGCGAATCGATGGTTCCATCCCGGGTGAGCCGGCTGATGAAGCCGTTGCCGTCCTTCTCCGATGGAACCCCGTTGATGTTGGTGACAAACCAGACTGCCTGATCGGCATCGTAAATGGCCGACTCCGGCGTCGAGAATCCCTCCGCGACGACCTCGCGGGTCGCCGCCACCGCCGGGGTCGTGGCCAGCGTATCCACCGCCGGCGGCTGCTCCTGCCTGGCGCACCCCGCTACCAAGAGAAGCATCACCTGAGTGTGTAGTCGCATGTTCCGCTCCATACCGTTGTTGTCCGGCCAGGCGTGAACGGCGCACCATTCACTGCTCACTTTTCACCGTTCGCTGCTCACTGCTTACTGCTCACTGCTCACCGTGCTCACCGTTCACCGTTCACGGTCTACCGTTTCCTGAGGCCTCAGTCGAGCTTCATCCGCCGCAGCCATTTGCCGAACCGCGGATCGCCCCGGATCGGGTCGAGCATCGGCTCGGCCTTGAGATACGTGAGCCAGCCGCGCCGCTCGGTCCACGCCTGTTCCAACCAGGCGAAAGTCTGATCGGCGTCGCCTCGCGCCGCGTGGATCATCGCATACGCCACCGGCGAGACGTAGCGCTGGGCCCTGATCGCGTCCAGCTCGGCCAGCAGCCGCTCGACCTCGTCCACCCGACCCGCCTTGGCATGGGTCGCGGCGAGGCCCGCCATCGCGTAGGCCGTCTCGGGCGCCATGGCCAGGGCCTCTTCGAACGCCGCGCGGGCGTCCTCCAGCATGCCCTTCTGCAGGTACGCCATCCCCAGCACCCGGTGGGTCTCTTCGGCGGTCGGATCCAGCGTGACGGTGCGGCGGAGATAGGCGATGGCAGCTTCCGGCTGGCGGGCCATGATGTACAACCATCCCAGGCTGCGGCGGATCGAGACCGAGGGTGGATCCAGCTCCACCGCCAGCCGGGCCTGCATCAGGGCCTCCTCCACCCGGCCCCGCGCGATCAGCAGCCAGGCATACCACTGCCGAGCCGTGGCGTAGCGGGGATCCAGCTCGATGGCGCGGCGGAACTCGTTCTCGGCCTCGGTCCAGTCCCAGTCGTAGATGAAAAGGACCCACGCCAGCGAGGTATGGGCCTCGGCCAGGCTCTCATCCAGGGCCAGCGCCCGGCGCGCCTCGGCCTTGGCGCGCTCCATTCCTTCCTTGACCGGAACCCCGCGATAGTCCAGCACCAGCGCGTAGCTGTCGGACAGGCCGGTGTAGGCCAGCGCGAAGCCCGGATCCTCGTCGATTGCCTGCTCGAAGAACCGGATCGCTTCGGCCAGGCCCTCCGGTCCCCGGCGCGCCGCCCAGGCGTGTCGGCCCCGGAGATACAGGTGGTAGGCCCGCGCATTGTCGGTGGCGCGTTTCGGCTGGGGATCGCTCAGATCGCCTAACAGCGTTCCCCGGAGCGTCACGACGATGGTGCGCGCGATCTCCTCCTGGACCGCGAACACCTCCTGGGCATCGCGGTCGAAGCGGGCCGACCAGAGCAGCCGGCCATCCAGCGCGTTGGTGAGCTGGGCCGTGATGCGGAGCCGCTGGCCCGACCGGCGCAGCACCCCGTCGAGCAGGAAGGTGGCGCCCAGGGCGGCCCCCGCTTCCCGCGCGTCGGTCACTCTTCCTTTCCGGGCGAACACGGTGCTGCGGGACGCCACGTGCAGCCCTTCGACCTGCGCCAGGGCGTTGATCAGCTCTTCGGTCAGGCCATCGCTCAGGTATTCGTCTTCCGGATCGGGGCTCGCGTTCACGAAGGGGAGCACCGCGATGGCGCGGGCATCCCGGCCCGAAACCGAAACCGGTGCGGCAAGGGTCTCCGGGACCGCCCGGGTGAGCGCGTCGGCGAATTCGGTGGCCGAGGCGAACCGGGTGGCGGGCTCCTTGGTCAGCGCCTTCATGATGGCCCACTCGACCGCGGGCGGCACCGCGGCGCGCTCCGGCTTGAGCGGCGCCGGCTCCTCCACGATCTGGCGGGCGAGGGTGGCCCGGGCCGATCCGCCGGGGAACGGCGGGTGACCCACCAGCATCTCGTAGGCGACACAGGCCAGGCTGTACTGGTCGCTCCGGCCGTCGACCTCCTCGCCCGCCGCCTGCTCCGGGCTCATGTAGGCCGGGGTGCCGATCACCATGCCTAACACGGTCAGGCGTTCGCCCTTGGTGTCGCTCAGGGCGCGGGCGATGCCGAAGTCGGCCACCACCGGATGACCATCCACCAGCAGGATGTTCTCCGGCTTGACGTCGCGATGCACGATCCGCTGGCGGTGGGCGTAGTCCAGCGCCGAAGCGATGGCGCCCGTGATCCGGAGCGCCTGCTCGATGGGAAGCTGGCCGGTCCGGGTGATCCGCTCCCGCAGGGATTCACCGCCCAGATAGGGCATGACGAAGTAGAGGTAACCCTCCAGCTCGCCCGAGTCGTGTACCGGAAGGATGTTCGGATGGGCCAGGCTCGCGGCGATCCGGATCTCGCGCAGGAATCGCTCCGGTAGGCCGTGGACCGCTGCGAGATCGGGGCGTAGCACCTTGACCGCGACGGGACGGTCGTGCCGCAGGTCGGTGGCGAGATAGACCGTGGCCATGCCGCCCCGACCGATTTCCTGTCGCAGCGAATAGCGATCGGCCAACGCCTGCCGCAGGCGCTCGGGCACCACCGCTCCGGCAGAGAGACTGGACTCTCCGGTCATAGCCCTGAAAAATAGGCCGTTGGGTGCTGGTGGCGCCTACTCGGTGACGAAGGGCAATCGGAGCCGCCCCGCATGCAGCCGGAAGGGACCTTCGCGCCCGGAACCGGGTGGGAGATACAACCGGGGCGGCAGCAGGCTGCGGACGTGACCGTCGGCCGTGCCGGGATCGCTGTAGTAGTAGGCGCCGATCAACGCTCGCAGGATGAGGAACCGGCTCCGGTCGGGGTACCGGGCCTCCAGGGCGTCGCCATCCAGACCGGCATCGATCACCGTCAGCAGCGTGTCCCGCTCCAGCACCACCAGGGCGGGACGC
>DASWKS010000029.1:0-8353 GCA_036396495.1 Gemmatimonadales bacterium | reverse complement strand
CCGACAACAAGATCGCACGGGCCTTTGGGATTGGTATATCGCTTGCTCCTTGGGACCGATACTCTGCCGTAGAGCTTCACCAGGTTGGGATCGGGCCCGGGAGACGCGAACGGATGGCCAACTCGAGCCTCACGCCTTCGGTGCTGCGCAGCCGTTTCGGCAGGCGCCTGTTGCTCTTGTTCGTGGTCTGCTCGCTGCTCCCTTCCCTGGCGCTGGCGCTCCTCTCATTCGGAACCGTCACTCGGCAGCTGCGCCAAGCCAGTCTCGAGCGGTTGGAGCATTCCGGCCGGCTGCTCGCCAATGACATCACCGATCGACTCAGATTCATCCAGCAGGACCTGAGCCGCCTCGCGGTTCGGTCCCAGCCGTGTCCTCCCACCACACTGGAAATCGACGACCCTGCCTGCGATGGTTCGCTGGAGTATAGTCTGACCGCCTTGGCTTTCGTCCCCACCGGGGGTCATCCAATCGGGCTCTTCGGCCCGCTCAAAGACGTGCCCGTCCTTACCGAGGCAGACCAGCAGCAACTGGCGGCAGGGCGCGCCGTGGTCATCGATCGGGTGGTCCGAGGCCGGCCGAGGATCTACCTGGTCCGCCGCACCGGCAGCGCCGGATGGTTCATCGGCCAGCTCGATCCCGCGTGGCTCTGGGGCGGCGTCGATCGGACGCCTCTGATCCCCACCATGCAGTTCCACGTGGTCAACGCGGCGGCTCGGGTGATTTCCCAGCCGGACGTGCTGCTGCAGGAGCTGCCCGAGTCGGTTCGTTCCGGCTTCGACGGCAACACCACCGGGACCTTCGACTGGGAAATAGACGAGGTGCCGTTCCTGGCGGCTTTCGCGCCGGTCCCCGACGTCGATCGCCTGGCCCTCCCGCTCTGGACTCTGGTCGTGAGCGAAGCCCGGACTGCGGTGATCGCGCCGATGGATGACTTCAAACGCACCTTCCCGGTGGTCATCGCCCTGGCCGTGGGCGCGGCCCTGGTGTTGAGCCTGAGTCAGCTGCGGCGCAGCCTGGCGCCGTTGGATGCGCTCCATGCCGGAACCCGGCGGCTGACGGCGCGCCAATTCGATCAACCGGTCGTGGTGACCAGCCGGGATGAATTCGCCGAAGTCGCGGCCTCGTTCAACGCCATGACGAACCAGATCCAGCGCCAATTCTCCGCGCTGGCCACCGCGGCCGAAGTCGACCGGGCCGTGCTCTCCTCGGTCGACACCAACCGGATCGTGCAGACTGTGCTCCAGCGCATGCGCGATGTGTGCGCTTGCGATGTGGTGGGAGTGACCCTGCTGGATCCGTTCGGCGGTGAGGAAGTTCAGACGTTTGTGGAAGGTGAATCGCCGGACCGGGTCATGACCAGCTGGAGCGGATGGTTGATGCCGGGCGAGCGGGAGCGTCTGTCCGCCGGTCCGACCACGCTCGAGGCCGACGGGGACTTGCCGGTGTACCTGCAGCCGCTGGCCCAACGGGGAAGCCAGTCATTGCTGGTCTTTCCGCTGCGTTACCAGTCGGATCTGCTGGGTGCCATTGCCCTGGGCAGCAGGGGCACCACCCTTCGGGCCGACGAAGACCTGGTTCACGCCAAACGGCTGGCGGGACAAGTGGCGCTGGCCCTGACCAACGCGCGGATGGTCGACCAGATCCGTCGGCTGGCGTTCTACGACAGTTTGACCGGCCTCCCCAACCGGCTGTCCTTCAAGGAGCGTCTGGGCGAGGCGCTGGAGCGGGGCCAGCGGGAAGGGAGCCAGGTCGGGGTGTGCTTCCTCGATCTGGACCATTTCAGCCGCATCAATGACACGCTGGGTCACAAGGTTGGAGACCGCCTGGTGCAGGAAGTGGGTCGGCGGGTGAGCGCTCGTTGCGGGGAAGTCGCCGCGATCGCCGAGGTGGCCCGGCTGGGCGGGGACGAATTCACCGTGATGGTCTCGGACCTGAGCGGCCCGGAGGTGGTGGAGACCCTGGCCCGCCGGATTCTCGAGTCGTTCGCGACGCCGTTTGCGCTGGACGGGTATGAGGTCTTCATCTCGACCAGCATCGGGGTCGCGATCTTCCCGGCCGACGGCGACGATCTGGAGACCCTGCTCAAGAACGCCGACGTGGCGATGTACCAGGCCAAGCAGAAGGGCCGCAACCGGATCGAGCTCTACGCCGACGCCATGAGCGCGCGAGCGGTCCGGCGACTCACCCTGGAGAACCACCTGCGCAAGGCGATGGAAGCGGGCCAGTTCGAGCTGTGGTACCAGCCGATCGCCAACCTGAAGACCGGACGAATCGAGAGCGCCGAAGCGCTGATCCGCTGGCAGCATCCCGAGCTGGGCTGGGTGCCTCCGGGCGAGTTCATCCCGGTCTGCGAGGAGAGCGGGCTGATCGTCCCCATGGGCGAATGGATCCTCCGGACGGTGTGCGCCCAGAACGTCGCCTGGCAGCGGGAGGGGCTGACCCCGATTCCGGTCGCGATCAACATTTCGGGCCAGCAGCTCCGGAGCGACGCCACCGTGGAATTGGTCCGCCAGGTGCTCGAGACCACCGGATTGTCGCCCCAGCACCTGATCCTCGAGCTCACCGAGAGCATCCTGATGCAGGGCGAGGGCGAAGCCTCCACCGCCCTGCAGGCGCTGGCCCGGCTCGGGGTCGGACTGGCGATCGACGACTTCGGGACCGGATACTCGTCGCTGAGCTACCTCAAACACTTCCCGGTCAATACCGTGAAGATCGACAAGTCGTTCGTGCTCGAGGTTACCAGCGACGCCGATGACGCCGCCATCACCTCGGCCATCATCGCCATGGGCAGCGCCCTCGGTCTCAAGGTGATCGCGGAAGGGGTCGAGCGACAGGACCAGGTCGCGTTCCTCCGGGAACAGGGATGCGATGCGATCCAGGGCTATCTGGTAGGGTATCCCCTCGCCGCGCCGGAATTCCGCGAGTGCCTGGTCGAGAACGGAGTGATCGGTGCCTTACAGGGGGAGCGGCGCTCCAAGCGACGGCTGCGACGGGCGGTCTAAAACCACTAAAAACCTCAGGGAGCAGGGAGCAGGGAGCAGGATAGGAGGCAGGAGACGATCGCCCGTCCCGTTTTCCCCCTCCCTGCTCCCTGCATCCTGCTCCCGGCTCCCTGCTCCCTGCTCCCTGCATCCTGCTCCCTGCTCCCTGCTCCCTGCTCCCTGCTCCCTTCTGATGCGATCATGCGACCCCTCCTGTGCAATGAGATTCGAATCGCCTCGTCCACCGAATGAGGGGGTGGGCCGAGCAACCGGCGGCCCCCCACGTCGTTGACCACTGCCCCCAGGAGGGAACCATGCAGGCCAAGGACCTCATGTGCCCCAATCCGGCGACCTGCAGCCCGGACACGCCGATCGCGGAGGCGGCAAGGCTCATGAATGAGTACGACTGTGGTTGTCTGCCGGTCGAGCAGGAGCATAGCGCACCACGGGTCGTGGGCGTCATCACTGATCGCGACATCGCGACCCGCGCCGTGGCTCGCGGGAAGTCGCCCGACACCCGGGTGCGGGATATCATGTCCGCTGATCCGAGCTGCTGTTATCCGGACGACGATGTCAAATCGGTCGAGAGGATCATGGCGGAGCGACAGGTGCGGCGGGTTCCGGTGGTGAATGGCGACGGCGGTTGCGTCGGCATCATCGCGCAGGCGGATCTGGCCCGGAGCCATGTGCCGGCTCGCGAGCTGGCCCGTACCGTGGAGCGGATCTCGGAGCCGTCACCGGCGCCGCGCCGGGAATCTCCCATTGGAGTGCATCCGGCGCGCCAGTGAATCGGTGTCAGACCTATTGCCCGACCTCGGCGGCCGGCAGGTGCAGTTCGAGCGCGTTGTGAACCATCGGCGGCATCGGCGGATAGCCCCCTACTGATTCAATCCGCAGATTACGCTGATGCCGCTGATAATCACGCCTCAGCCCGACTTCGGCAGCCGTCAGGTGGAGCTCGAGCGGTTTGTGACGAACGAGATGTCGGCGCGGAGCCTCACTAGCGCCGAGGCAGATCGTCCAGGGTCGCGAAGCCGTCGTTGTGCATGCCGTAGATCCGCGCGGGCCGCAGTCCCTGCTTCGCGACCCAGTCCCCGAAGAACCGGTTCATGGTCTCACGATCGACCGGGGGAGGCTCCCCCTGGCTGAAATAGAAGAGATCCCCCTGAAACAGGATCCGGGAGGCCGGGATCCACAGGAGCAGATTGTCATCGGTATGCGGGTTGGGCCCGACCTGGTGGATCTCCACCGACCGATCCCGGCCGGAGATGACCCGCCGTCCGTTGACGGTCTCGATCCGGGCGTCAGCCGCGAAGTGACTGAGGTTGGATTTGAGCGTATGGGGCAGCCGCGAGATGCGTCGCACCAACGCGGTATCGCCCGGTGGAGCGAGCACCGTCGCCCCCGCCGCGATAAACTCTCGTACTCCGCCCAAGTGGTCGCTGTGGTGATGACTGAGGACCAGGTAGCGGATTGGTAGTCCGGGTAGCGTCCGCTGGATCAGGCTCAGATACTCGCGGCTCACCGGCGGGCCGGGTGGGTAGTTCCGGGCCGGGATCGCGTCCAGAAACGGATGAGCGCCGGGCGCCTCGGCTACGAGAACCTCGCCGCCCAGATCGACAAACATCAGGTCGAAGCCCGCCAGGTCTTCCACCAGATACACGCCATCCGCCACCATCGATGCCGTGCCGGGCGGCGGCGCTGCTCGCATCGGGGCCATGGGCCGTGGCGCGGCTCGCTGGGATCCGCCGGGCTGGGCCGGCACTCTCAGGTAATTGGCGGCTGAAGAATCGTCGACCAGCACTCGAGAGTAGGTGACATCCTGCAGCACCCGCTCGCCTACCAGGACGCGGTGCCCAGTGGGAAAGCGACCCAGCCGGGGGTGAGACGCCCAGATCGGGTATTCGATCTCTATGGGTGTGTCACCCAGGCCGGGAAACTCCAGGAGGTATTCGACCCGCGCCAACTGGGGCGCGGCATCGAAGAACATGACGAGCTGCGCTCCGGTCGGCAGGGGAGCGGCTACCAAGTCGAGCGTTTTTCCTTGTCGCGAGGTCTGCCCCAGCCAGCGGAGGCCGGCGGGCCGCTGGGCCAGCTCCTGCAGCAGGAAGAGGGGCACCCGCCGCCGATAGGCGGCCCGCTCAGTGTCGGGAACCGGAGCGGCCCGCAGCGAGCTGAACCCGGTGGTGAAGTCCACCACGCCGCGCGCATCGGGCGTCAGAATGAACCGGCGCCAGCGGAGACTCCGGTCGTTGCGGGCCGTATGCCGTTCGTAGGCCACGCCCCCACTCGCGACATCGACCGCCAGGATCTCACGATGGGGCCGGCGGCTCTCCGCCTCCGGGCTCATACCCTGCAGCTCGGCCGTGAGATCCTCGTAGCCGGTCCCCTCGACCACCAACGAGGATATCGCACCGCCCGATGGCCCCATCGCCGCCAGCGCCCGGTCTACAATGGCTCGGGCGCGATGGTACGAGCTCAGACTCGGGCTACCAGCCTCCTGCTGGCCATAGGCATCGGGACCGGGAACCAGCGCCAGCCAGCCGAGCAGGAACCCAAGGGGGAGTCGCATGGCCACCGTTCTGAAGGAGATCTGACAAATCCCTACGGACCATGGGCTCCCCGGGTTCGCCCGGCTGGCTCAATACCCCCACATCCCAAATCCCGTCAGCCGGCTCCCGACCGCGCCGATCACCGCATAGATCACGATCGCGGAGACGATGACCACCAGGATGTAGCCCAGGGACCGGTCTTCCGGGGACTTCATCAGGACCGGGAGGCCGAGGTAGAGGAGGAACAGGGAGTAGAGCCCGAGGAAGCTCAATGCCCGAAGCCCGGGGAGCAGCAGGAAAATCCCCGCGATCCACGACGCCGTGCTGGAGTAGACGGCGAGTTTGAGCGCCTGGATCTGGCTCTTGGTCCCGCCGAAGTTGGGTGCCAAAGCGTCAATGATGAGCGCCAGGACATAGACCCCGACCAGGGCCGCCACATACTGGAACACGGCGCCGGTGATGCCCCGCCCGATCGGCACGCGGACGGTGGAGCCCAGGACCCCAAAGCCCAGGATGGAGGTGCCGATGAACCCCGCGATCGCCGGGATCGCGGCGAGCGGGACCACGTATCCGGAGTAGAGCGACGCCGAGGTGGCCGGCTCGGCGTCGATGACAGTCCATTCCTTCTTCGGCTGCAGCAGGATGTTCCTGACCCGCTCGACCAGGTTCACAGGATGGCTCCCATGGGGGACGCGAGAAGGTACCGCGACTCGGGAGAAGCGATAGTGGCGATAAGGCTCAGCGCGGCCTCCACTGGTCCACGACACATCGGCCATTGACGCCGCGCCCGGCCCACCGGGCGCTCTGCACCGGCCCGGCCACTTCGGCGAGCACCGCCGGTATTTCGCGCTGCAGCACCACGCCAGCCGGCGTGGGATGCACCCCGCGACCGCTCCGCTGCAGCAGGGTCAGCGGAGGGCGGACTCCGGCCGGTCCATCTGACGGGAGAGGGTGGGCTGGGCCAGCGCGAGGACCCGTCCCCCAGCACCCAGGCTTCCCGCGTCTGCCACCGCAACGAACGAACGCAAGTACCGCAGCTCCAAGCCGGGAGGAAGGCCCGGCACCCCGACCGACTTGTCGGAGCACGTCGAGCACGTTACGGAGCAATGCGGTCGCAGGCGGCCAGAGAGAGGAAATCGGGTCGCGGACCTGGTACTCGTGAATACCGAGTGCCGTCAGGGTCCGTTCGAGCGCGGGCACTGACTGGATTGGCGAGACCGGCCCTGGGGCCGGCGGCGTCAGGTGGGGGGGACTGAAAGGTGCTCCGCTACGATCAGCCACTTTCCGGCGACGCGCCGGAAGACTGCGGTCCAGGCGCCCCGGATGACGTGGGGACGGCCGGTGGGTGCGATGTGCGGGATCGACCAGGTGGCGGTCAACACCGCCGCGTCGCGGCTCAACCGGTCGACGTACACCTCACCCCAGACCCATTTGGGATCGCGCATGTGCCGCCCGACGTTCTGCCAGAAGGCCGCGATGCCCGCCCGCAGAGAGTCGGCGGAGGCTGTGATCTGTCCGCCGCTGGCTGAGATGACCCGCCCGGTGTCGGGGTAGAGCGCGTTCATCCGGTCGGCCACGCCGGGACGGCTGAAATCGTACGCGTCCTCGATCCGGGCCCGCAGGGTGTCGGCCAGCGCGGCGTCATCCTGACCGCTCCGGGACGACGGCGGTTGGCACCCGGCCAGTCCCGCCAGGAGCAGGCTGCACCCTACCCGGGTGGCCCCCCATGCAGTCATGATGTCTACCTCGTGAGACGGCCCGGTGTACCACGACGGTGACAGGTGGCCCCGGGCACCCGGGCGCTTCCCTGGGGGAACCCGCTATATATGGTGTGGCCCGGCATATGCCGATTACCACCAGGTCCTGCCCGCTGTGGCTTCAATCTGTGACCCTTGATGTCAGGAGGAGCCGGTGCACGCACGAACCCTCATCGTCGCCGCTGTGATGACGGGCATCTGGGCTGCTGCATGTTCCAAGCCCACCTCCGAGAACAGCAAGAGCAACGAAACCGGCGCGGCCCAGAGCGCCCCCGAGATCTTCCTCGTCGACCGAGCCGGCACCGACACGCCACTGGTGTCCGAGCTGGAGGTCGGGCGGGATCCCAAGCTGGCTCTGGTGGGCCCGGCCGAGCGGAAAGTGCCTGAGCCTCGAGCGCGGAGAAACGTCTCGGCCGCTGCGAGCTCCTCTCATGTTCACGCGGCCGTCCCGACCGCCGAGCTGGTTCCCGAGATGGGACGGACCAGCATCGCCCTGGCCTCGGCGCCGGAGAATCTGCCCGCGGCGTCCATGCCGGCAACCCCTGCCGGAGAGGTGTACGGCTCGGGCGGTGACGGTGTCGCCCCGCTGCCTGCGGAAGGCAACCGCGGACCGGTGATCATCATTCGGGGTGGCAGAGGGGGACCGCTCGATGACTGCGCCATCCACGGGCGAGGTGGGCATGGTGGGCCCGGGATAGCCATCAACCGCAGTGTGCCCGGCTTCGGCGGCGGAGCCATGGTCAACGAGCGCGCCCCCCGACTGGGCGGAAGTGGCCGGTCTGGCTTCCCTCGCGGGGGTATCCGCTAGAGGAGTCCGGGAGGGGCGCGATAAGCCCCGAGACTGAGCGAGCCGCACCCGAACGCCCCCGCGACGCCGACTGTCGCGGGGGCGTCGTATTTGTCCAAGGCAGAACGCGGCCGCGCCAAACCCGATTCGGGCGATGAGCAGGCCGGCGTCGCGGTGACCTTCCAGCGAGTGCCACAGGCCGAACCCTCCGGTCACGGCGCCTCCAGTACCGCCACGCCGTCCGGCGTGCCGGGAACCGGAACCGAGCGCAGCACC
>DASWKS010000028.1:0-5012 GCA_036396495.1 Gemmatimonadales bacterium | reverse complement strand
GTGCGCGCAGACCTTCGACGCGACGGCGCTCGGCATCCCGGTTACCATGGCCAGCCAGGCCGGCCCGGCGCCCCAAGGCGAGCGCTTCCGGGTCAACTCCACCAGCCTGTTTGCCGCCTGGGGCCTGCTGCCGATTACCCGGGCGTCGCTCGAGAAATCGCTGGCCCACCAGCTGGTGGGCGCCCGGAGTGTCTCCAACGTGAAGATCCGGGTGCGGAGCCGGTGGAGTGACTTGTTGATCACCGGGCTGACGCTGGGACTGTTCGTGCCTCGTACCGTGACGTTCGAAGGCGTGGTGAGCGGAGTCGCGGCGGACACTACCGGTCGGTAGGCACCGGTCCCGGGAACCCCACGACGAGTTGCTCCACTAACGCCGCGCTCCGTTCCGCCGCGCCGGCACCATCCCGTACCACCTTGCGCGCCCTTTCACCGGCCTCCCCGCGGGCCGCCTCATTGGAGAGCCAGGCCCGCCAGATCCCCGCCAGTCGAGCCGCCGCGGCGGTGGAGCCGCGGGGCAGGGAGCAGCCCGCGCCCGCCTGCTGCAGGACGGCCGCTTCGCGGCTGTTTCTCCACTCGGGGCCGAAGACCACCGGCAGCCCCCAGGCCGCTGGTTCCAGCACCGAATGCAGTCCGGCTCGGCCGAACCCACCTCCCACGTATGCCATCGTCCCTGCCCCGTACAACCGGGCGAGCACCCCGGTGCGGTCGACCAGGATCCACGAATCGGGTGCGGGGTTGGGTCCGAGCCGCACCGGGGCCCTCAAACCCACTCGCCCCGCCAGCGTCTCGGTGCGGGCCAGATGGTCCGGGGTGGGTTCGTGTGGCACCAGCATGAGTCGAGCCTCCGGATGAGTGCTCCGGACGGCCGCGAAGGCTTCCAGGACCACCGATTCATCGGCGGGCCAGGTGGACCCGGCCACCAGCGTCGGCGCGGCCCGACCCAGCGCCACCAAGGGGTCATCGGGGCTTACGTTGCTGATGACGTCGAGCACGCTGTCATAGCGGGGATCGCCGGTCACCTGGATCCGGTGGGGTGCCACGCCCAGGCCGATCAGGCGCTCGGCGTCGCTGTCGGCGATCGCGCCCACCGCGGAGAGCGCCGCATACCCGGGTCGAATCAGCAGTCGTGAGGGCCAGCCGACTCTCCCGCTCACCGGACTCACGGTCCCGGCGATCAGGCCTGCCGGGATGCCGCGTTCCGCCGCGGAGGTGGCCAATTCGGGCCAGACGTCGAGCTTCGCGAATACCAACGCGGACGGTTGCAACAGATCCAGTGCTTCGCGGGCAGCCTCCGGAGTGTCGTAGGGCAGATACTCTGAGATATCGGCTGGCTGCCCTCGGGCGAATTCTTCGGCCGAGGGGCTGAAGTAGGTATAGGCGATCTGCCAGTCGGGCCGCCGCGCCTGCAGCCGCTGCAAGACCGCGCGGGCCTGCAGTCCCTCACCCACCGAGGGCGCGTGCATCCAGACCAGGGGCCGGCGCGGATCACGCTGGGCTCGGGCCCACGCCGTCAATCGCTCCAGCGCCCCCCGGCGTCGCTGATGGCTGCGAGCCAACTTGGCGTGAAACGGCGCGGCGAGCGGAATGGCTCCCACCGCTGCTCGAACCAGGAGGCGATAGGCGAGAGAAGTCCGGGACACTTCTAAGTATGGTGGGGCTGACGACGGGGTCGGAAGGGTCGGATGAGTCGGAAGTCGCCTGGGTGTACCTTTGTTCCGACTCTTCCGACTCTTCCGACTCTTTGCGACCTTTCCGACCGTTCGACTGAGACATGAGTTACTGGAAATCCGCTCGCGAGCCGCGCCACAGCCTGATCTTCGTCCTCCCGCTGCTGCTGGCGTATGAGGCATTGGCCTGGACCCTGGGCCGGACCGGGCAGGCGGCGGTGCGCAACGGCGCCGATGTGCTCCTCAAGGAGCTCTTCGTGGCGTTGGGCGGCCTCTACGGCCTCCGCGCCTTCGCGGTGTTGTTGCTCGGCACCGGGGCCTTCCTGGTCATCCGCGACATCCGGCGGAGCGGCCGCCCCGTGCCCCGGGTGCTCGGCGGCATGGTGGTCGAGTCGGTGGTGTACGCGCTCACGCTTGGGGTTGTGGCGAGCGCGGTCACCTCGTTTCTGCTCACCGGCAGGCTCGCTCTGGTTCAGGGCGAGCCGCTGCAGCAGTTCTCCCTGCCGGTCCAGCTGATGGTGTCACTCGGGGCCGGGATCTACGAGGAGCTGGTGTTCCGGGTGTTGCTGGTGGCCGGGCTGGCGGCGCTGGCGCACAAAGTCCTGGGATGGAAGCCGCTGCCCTCGGGAATCATGGCCGCGCTCCTCGGTGCCCTGATCTTCTCCGGCTTTCACTATCTCGGTCCGTACGGTGATCCCTGGCGGTTGGACACGTTCACCTTCCGGGCGGTGGCCGGACTGCTCTTCAGCGGGCTCTATCTGACTCGGGGATTCGGCATCGCGGCCTGGACCCATGCGTTGTACGACGTTTTTCTGACCGTCGCCGGAAACGGCGGCCGGTAAACGGTGAACCGTAAACAGTGAACCGACCATCCTCCCGGCATTCCTTGGCGTTAACCGTTCACTGTTCCCTGTTCACCGTGGGGTGACCCTTTACCGCCGGGTTTTGACCGCGTAGATCGAGTCGAGAATGTGTCGGAACAGCTCGATCGGTTGGGCACCCGCCATCAACCCGCCCTCGATGTAGAACGAGGGCGTGCTCTGCGCTCCGGTTCGGGCCGCTCCCTCCGCGTCGGTCCGGATCTCCTGCACCGCTTCACCCTTCTCCAGGCAGGGAAGCATCGCCGGCTTGGGGAGGCGCAGCGAATCCACCAGGCTCGCGAGAAACGGTCCCGGGTCTTTTAGAGGACCCCAGACCCGCTGGGTCCGAAACACCAGGTGGTGGGCCTCCCAGAACTTTCCCTGCCGCCCGGCGCACATCGCCAGCTCGGCCGCCGGCACCGCGTTGGGGTGTATCGACACCAGCGGATAGTTGATGAAGATCCAGCGCACCTTCCCGGTGGCGATGTACTCCTTTTCCAGGATCGGAAAGGTCTGGTCCACGTGGCGCTTGCAGAAGGGACACTGGAAGTCCGACATCTCGTAGACGGTGATCGGCGCCGAGGCGGAGCCTTTGGTGCGCATCGCCAGGGGATCGGTGCCGCGTTGCGCGTGCGCCGGGGCGGTGGTCAGGACCAGCGCCATCCCAGCCATCAGAATTCGCATCAGATCCTCGGCCGGGAACGGCCGTTGCCGGGACGCAGGCGCACGGTATCGCCGTCGACCTTGACGTTCCAATACCATTCGGAATTGGGATCCCGCACGTTCACCGCCCGGGCCACCACCCACCAGTCGCCCTGTCGCAGCCGGACCCGCGTCATTCCGGTGGAGCGGGTGGAGTCGACGATCGGGTCCCGGTGACTCTGCCGGGTCAGCGCGTTGGCCAGACTGTCATAGGACCGGAAGGCGGTATCTTCCCAGCCGCGGAGCCGGGTGCGCTCGGAATCGATGGCCGGCTCGAGCCGGGCGCGGGTGGTGTTGAGCGCCCGGCGCGCCTGCTCCAGGCTGGTGGTGAGCGCCTGCAGCGAATCCTGCAGCCGGCCCCGCGCGGCCGAGTCGGAGGTCGCGGCCACCGCGTCCCGGGTCCGGTCGATGGCGTAGGCCAATTGGAGGTACTGGTTGAACGGACCCCGGAAATCGGCAAAGAGGCTGTCGAGTCGCGTGCTGCCGGGCCGCGCTGATGGGGCCCGGTTCTCCAGCACGGTGAGCACGCTGTCCCGGTCGAACGGCAGCAGAACCAGGCGCACACCGGGCAGGGGAGTCTCGACCCCGTCCTCGTTGGGAACGCTTACCGCGATGACGACATCCTGCGGCCCGCAACCGGCCAGCGCCAGCAGCGCGAAACTGCGGACGATCACGGTACGTATCACGAGGGCGGCTTTCCGGAGGGCGGGCATAAAGTGAGGCCGAAAGCTATGCGCGCGGTGGTGCTGCTACAACTTGCCGCGGGATCGCTGGCGCAGGCCCAGGATCAGGGGGAGCGGCTTTTTCCGCCCCAACCGACCGGGTACGTCACCGACGTGGCGGGCGTCATCGATGCCGGCTCCAGCCAGGCGATGACCGCCAAGATCCAGCGGTTGCGTGACGCCACCGGAGCCGAGATCGCGGTAGTGACGTTGCCGACCATTGGGGACCGCGCCGCGGTCGATGTCGCGGTGGCGATCGGACGGGCCTGGGGGGTGGGGGCCGCCGCCGATGTCGGTGATCAGCGCCGCAATGCGGGTCTGATCATGCTGCTGGTGCCGCGGCGGGAGGGCGACCCGAATTCGGGTCAGATCTTCATCGCCACCGGACGCGGCCTGGAGGGCATTGTCACCGATGCGACCGCGGGACGGGTGCGCGATCTCATGCGGCCCCATCTATCGGCCGGTGAATACGGCGCCGGGCTCCAGGTCGGAGTGGACGCTCTCGCCGCCATCGTCGCCCAGGGCCTCGGCGTCAGCGACTCGAGTCTCACCCAGGGTGGGCGCGCGGTCCATCGGCGCGGGACCGGCCAGACCTCCCCCCGCGTCACGTCCCTGATCGTCTCCGCCGTCGTCGTCGCGATCGGCATCGCCATCATCAGCTCGATGATCCGGGGCGCGATGATGCCGCCGGGTCGCAGACGCCGGCGCCGGCGGGGGCGCGATATCTTCTTCGGCGGTCCCGGTTGGGGTGGCGGGTTTGGTGGCTTCGGCGGGGGCTTTGGGGGTGGTGGATTCGGAGGCTTCGGAGGCGGAGGCGGATTCAGCGGTGGCGGGGCTGGAGGGAGATTCTAGTGACTCAGGGTCAGCACCCGACGATCACCGGGTTCCTGGAGCGCGCCGATGTCGTGTTCGGCCCGCAGTATTCGGCGGTCCTGCACGGTTCCGCGGTACGGGGCGACTACCTGCCGGGCCGCTCGGACCTGAATCTGCTGGTGGTGGCTGAGGGCGTGGGTCCCGATCAGCTCCGCGGGCTGACCTCCGGGCTGGCGCTGTTCGAGAGC
>DASWKS010000027.1:0-2512 GCA_036396495.1 Gemmatimonadales bacterium | reverse complement strand
GGACGCCACCAGGCAGGGGGAGTGCATGGAGAGATGGGGAAGGCTGGCTCGGCTGCAGAAGGCTCTACTCTCGACCCTGGTCCTGGTGGCGCCGGCCGCGGCCCAGCAGCAGGGCACCGGCCCGACCAACCCGCGGCTGATGCCGGATATCAGCGTCGTGGGTGATCTGGTCTTCGACCTGTCGCGCCGCTCGACCCAGGAGGGTGGTGCCCGCTTCAACGTCCGGGAGATGGAGGTCGCGTTCCAGGCGGCGGTGGATCCGTATTTCCGCGGCGATGTGTTCTTCGGGTACAGTGACGTCGAAGGGGTGTCGATCGAGCAGGCGTATCTCACCGCCACCGCGCTGCCGTGGCAGCTGGAGGCGCGGCTGGGCCGGTTTCTGGTCCCCATGGGGAAACTGCCGACGACCCACCGGCATGACCTGCACACCCTGGAATTCCCCTGGGTGGTCCAGCGCTTCATGTCGCCCGAAGGCCTGAAGGGGACCGGCGGCTATGTGAGCAAGGTGGTGTCGCCGCTCGGCTTCTACCAGGAAGTGATCGTGATGGTGCTCGACCGGCTGGGAGAGGCCCCGGAGGATCTGACGCCCGACGAGCCGTCCAACGCCAAGCTCTCCGGCCTGGGCTACGTCGCACGCCTCAGGAACTACTGGGATCTCACCCAGCACGCTAACCTGGAGCTGTCGGCCAGCGCCGGGACGAGCCTCACGCCCCAACCGGTGGAGGGGGTCGAGGAGTTCAATGCCATCAACGCCCGCCAGTCGCTCCTGGGGGTGGATCTGACCTATCGCTGGCGGCCGCTCCAGCAGGGACTCTACCGCTCGTTCATCCTCCAGGCGGAGTACCTGCGACAGATCAACCAGCAGGATCCGGATTTGCCGACCGGGGTCACGGAACTCCAGTACCTGGGTCCTCGTCGGGCATTCGACGGTGGCTATCTGTTCGCGCGCTATCAATTGACCCGGCGGGGCTACATCGGGATGCGAGGGGATCTGGTGGAAGACCCCGAGGCGGATGGGCGTACGCTCCGTGCCGCCTCCGCCTACTGGCAGTTCTTCCCCAGTGAATTCTCCAAACTCCTGGCCGGCTACGAGCGGCTCTGGCCCGAGGGAGCGTCATCGAGCGGGCGCCTGATTCTGCAGGCGACCTTTGCTCTCGGTCCTCATCGGCCGCATCCGTTTTGAGAGGTATGTCATGAAAGGCATTGCGTTGGTGGTGACGTTGCTGGGGACGTTCTCCGATGCTCCCCAATTGCGAGTGGTCACCAGCACCACGGACCTGTGGGACATCGCTCGACAGGTAGGCGGCGCGCGAGTGGTTGCCCGTCACATCAGCGAGGGATACCAGGACCCGCACTTCGTCGAGGCCAAGCCAAGCTTCGTGCTGGAGCTGCAGAAGGCGGACGTGTTTGCGTACGTCGGCCTGGAGCTGGAACGGGGCTGGGCCCCGGTACTCCTGGCGGGGGCCCGGAATCGGAAGATTCAGCAGGGCGCTCCCGGCAACCTCGACGTCTCGCGTACGATCCCGCTGCTCGACATCCCGAGCGGCAATGTCGACCGCTCGCAAGGCGACGTGCATCCGCTGGGCAATCCGCATTACTGGCTGGATCCAGCCAACGCCAGCCGGATCGCCGCACTGCTCCGGGACACGTTCTCACGGCTCGATCCCGAAGGCGCCCCCGACTATGCGGCCAACACGCAGGCCTTCGAGTCGCAACTTGCCGCTGCCGCGCGGGAATGGGCGCCGGCGCTGGCCCGCCTCAAGGGCAAGCCGGTCGTGGCCTGGCACACCAGCTGGCGTTACCTGGCCGAATACACCGGACTCAACATCGTCGGATTCATGGAGCCCAAGCCGGGCGTGCCGCCTTCGCCGTCTCATGTCGTCGGGCTGATCCAGACCATGCAGCACACCGGCGCCAGGCTGATCATCATGGAGCCATGGTACGACCGCAAGATGGCCGATTTCGTGGCGGCGCGGACCGGGGCGAAGGTGCTGGTGCTGCCACCCTCGGTCGGGGGCGCGAAGGGACTGGACGACTACGTCTCGCTGATGCGGCACGCGATCGAATCGATCGCCGGCGCGCTACCATGAATCTCGTCACCCTGCGAGGGGTGTCGCTGGGGTATGGCGCTCGCGCCGTCCTGCAGAGCGTGGATCTGTCCATCGTCACGGGCGACTTCCTCGGGCTGGTTGGGCCGAACGGCTCCGGCAAGACGACCCTGCTCCGAGGGCTGCTGGCGACCCTGTCCCCGCTGGCCGGCAGCATCACGATCGCGCCCGGGGTCCGCTTCGGCTACGTCCCCCAGCGGGAGCAGATCGATGCCCGCTATCCGCTCCGGGTGCTGGACGTGGTGCTGATGGGCCGGTACTCCCGCATCGGGGTGCTGCGCCGGCCGTCCGCCGCGGATCGCGCCGCGGCGGTCGAGGCGCTTGCTCATGTAGGCATCGCCGACCTGGCCGAGAAGCAGCTGGCGGATCTGTCGGGCGGGCAGAAGCAACGGACCCTGATCGCT
>DASWKS010000026.1:0-5315 GCA_036396495.1 Gemmatimonadales bacterium | reverse complement strand
CTTCGGCATGATGATGTTCTTCATGCTGGGCGGTGCCCTCCGCTCGGCCGGCGACGCCCGCACCCCGCTCCGCCTGGGCGTAACCCTCACGGCCTTGAACATTCTGCTGAACGTGATCCTGATCCGCGGGCTGGGACCCATCCCGGCGATGGGCACGGCCGGCGCCGCCTGGGGGACCGTCATTGCGGGCGGTGTGATCAGCCTCTTTGCGCTGAGCCGGCTGGTCTCGGGGACATGGGTGGTGGCGTTCCCGAAAGGGATGAGCTGGCGGCCCGACTGGTCCATCATCCGGGCGCTCTTCCGCTTCGGACTTCCCGCCGGTTACCAGGGTGTCGCGATGAACATCGCCGGCGTACTGCTGCTCCGCTTCATCGGCTCGCTCGATCAGAGCGCCGAAGCCCAGGCGGCCTACGCCGTGGGATACACCGAGCTGTTCTCCCTGGTCACCTGGACTTCGGTGGGCCTGATGGGAGCGACCGCCGCGGTCGCGGGGCAGAATCTCGGGGCCGGCCATCCGGATCGCTCCGCCCGCGCCGTCCGGGTCGCCTCCCGCATCGGACTCGCCCTCGCCGGCACGGTCGGGCTGCTCTTCCTCGCGGTTCCGCGAACCTTGCTGGCCGTTTTCGGAATGCGCGACCCGGCCGTGGTGGCGCTGGGGGTGCAGCTGCTGGGCTATCTCAGCGTGTCGGGGCTGTTCATTACCGTGGCGCTGGTCTACACCGGTGGGTTACAAGGCACTGGTGACACCCGGAGCCCGTTCTACATCTCCATCGTCTCGCAGATCGTGGTTCCGCTCGGACTCTGCGCTCTGTTCCAGGAGCTCGGCGGCCTGGAGCCGCGAGAGATCTGGTTGGCGATCCTCCTGGGTCACGCCACCCGCTGCCTCCTGAGCGTCAGCCGCTTCCGGCAGGAGAAATGGCGGCATATTCACGTCGGCATCGAGCCGGCACCATCCTAGCAACAAGGTCGGAAGGGTCGTAAGCGTCGGAACGGATCGAGCAAATTCCGACTCTTACGAACCTTCCGACCCTTCCGACCTATGGTTGTGCCGCCGTCACCCCGCCCTCCCCGAAGACGTATTTCCCGAACCATTCCCAGTTGTGCACCATGGCCGCGAGCTGCTCCTTGGGCTTGGTGATGCCGTGCCCGAACCCTTTGTACACGATCAGTCTGGTGGGGACGCCCACGTCCTGTAGGCCTTGAAACAGCTCGTACGCGTTCTGGATCGGCACCCGGCGATCGAACTCGCCGTGCTGGATCAGGGTGGGCGTCTTGGCCTGCCGAATGGTGGTCATGGGCGAGGTCTTGGCGTAGATCGCGGGATCCACCCAGGGATTCGCCTTGAGGTACTGCCGGGTGAAGGGATGAATGTCGGTCGACACGTAGTAGGTGACCCAGTTGGAAATCCCGGCCCCGACCGAGATGGCCTTGAACCGGTTGGTGTTGGTGGTGAGGAACGCCGAGATGTAGCCGCCCTGGCTCCACCCCATGGCGCCCATGCGGGAGGTGTCGACCATCCCCTGCGCGACCAGGTGGTCCACCCCGGTCATCACGTCCCACATGTCGCCCACGCCCAGGTTGCGCACGTTGAGCGAGCGGAACGCCCCACCGTAGCCGGCCGATCCGCGGTAGTTGGGCCGCAACACCAGGGCCCCCTTGGCGACCCACTGCGTGATGGGGTAGACACCGCCGGTGACCGGCAGCGGCAGGTCGATCCCGGTGGGGCCGCCGTGAATCACCACCAGCAACGGGTATTTCTGGGACGGGCTGAAGTCGCGCGGCTTGTGCAGCACGCCTTCGATGGTGGCGCCGTCCCGGCTCTTCCAGGACACCACTTCGGCCGATCCGACGGGCCAGCTCGAGATCTGGCTGCTCAGGTCCGTGACCTTTGACGGCGTCGGGGCCGGGGAGACGGGAGACGGGAGGGGGACGAGATACACCTCCGACAGCGTGCTCGGCGTCTGGGCCGTGAAGGCCAGGGTCCGGCCGTCTGGGGTCAGATCGACCCCGAAGAGGGTGAGGGGCGAGTCCCAGACTTTCTGGACCGCGCCGGAAGCGGGATCGAGCCGATACAGATTCCGCCGGGTTTTCTCGAAGCCGGCAAAGTAGATCCCGGCCGCTGTCCACGAGACGCCCCCGATCTGTTCGTCGAAATCCGCGCCCAGTCGGGTCGGAGCACCGCCGCCGGCCGCGATCTTCATCAGCCGGTTGTTACGGTAGAAGTTGGACGTGGTGTCCCCTCCGCTGCTGCCGAAGAGCAGCCACTGTCCGTCGGGCGACCAGACCGGCCCGTTGTCGCCGCCTGGCGCGCGAACCAGGGGGGTCACCGCCTTGGTAGCCACCGTCACGACGGAAATGTCCGCCGTGATGCCCGACGTGATCAGGGGATCGGCCTGGTGGTCGAACGCGATCCGGCTGCCGTCGGGCGACCACTGGAAGCCGCCCACGGTGAACGCCCGGCCCTCCGTGAGCCGGCGGGCTTCGGGCGTCGCCCCGTCGGCGCCCTTGGCCGGGTCGACATCCACCAGCCACAGGTGATTGGGAACCCAATCCGCGTCCTCGACCGCGAACTCGCCGTACTTGTCCTTGCGCTGCTTCATCGCGTCGTTCTCCGCCTCCGCTGCAGTGAAGGCGATCACCTTGCCGTCGGGCGACCAGCGGAAGTTGGTGACGCTGGTGGCCGCCTTGGTCAGCTGCACCGCCTCGCCGCCTAACGCCGAGATCAGGAACAACTGCCGGCGTTCCCCCCGGTCGGAGAGAAACCCCATCCATTTCCCGTCGGGCGACCAGCGGGGCGTGGTAGCCGAACCCTTCACGCTGCGGGTGAGCTGCAGCGGCTCGGCCCCGCCCTGCGCCAGCCAGATCTCGGTGTCGAAGCGGTTCTCTTTCCAGTCGGTAGTCCGGATGGTGTAGGCGACCCGGCGGCCGTCGGGCGAGACGGCCACTCCGCCCGCCTGGCGCAGGGAAACCACGTCCTCGAGCGGCGGCGTTCCCTGGGCGGTCAGGCGGTCAGGCAGGCTGGCGGTCAGCAACAGCCCCACGCCTAACACTACAAATGCGCGCATTGGTCCTCCACGAGTAGGCGTCCCAACTACCGTTTCTTGCCGGAGATTCGCGGACCGTCCTCGATCACCACGGTCAGGGAGTCGCCCCGGATTTCGTACCGCCACCCCCGGGACAGGCTCGCATAGGCGATGCTGTCCACCGGCACCAGCTCCTCGGCTACCGGGGAGGGGGGCAGGCTCGCGCTCAGCGCGCCCTGTTCGAACCGCACGGTCAACGGAAACCGCTGCCGGTTGAATTCCATGTCGTACACCCCGGCGGCGGCGGCGAGGGCCGCGCTGTCGCGCGGGACCGCGCTGATCTGGCGGGGGCCGTAATCGGGCCAGCCGAATTCGGCGGCGATCGCGTAGAAGATCTCCTGAATCAGCGCGTCGCCGTTGTCGGAGTTCACCATCACGGCGGCTCCGACCCCGGCTTCCGGGAAGTAGAGCAGGTTGGAGCGGAAGCCTTCGTTGGCGCCACCATGTCCAAACCGGAAGGCGCGACCGGCCCCGCTCAGCGACGGACCCAGGCCGAAGCTCCCCTTCTGCGGTGTCAGCATCTCGGCGGCCAGCGCGGGCGGCAACAGGGTCGAATCGGTTCCCGCGCGGGCGGCGGCAATCGCCAGCGCCCAGCGAGCCAGGTCGGTGGGCGTGGTCCACAGCCCCGCGGCGGCCATCTCGGGATAGGTATGCCACCGTCCCGGAATCACCATTCCGGTGCCCCGATGGGCCCGCGCGGCTTCGGGCCAGCGCGCCTCGGCCAGCGGTTGCTCGTAGGTGCTTCGGGTCATCCCGGCCGGGGCGAGCACCAGCCGGCGGATCAACTCGGGGAACGGCTCGCCCGTCACATCGGTCAGCAACAGCTGCTGCACCGTGGTTCCGCCGCCGGCGTAACGCCAGATGGCACCGGGGGTGGTGTCGACCCGCACCGCAGCGGTGTTGGCCGGCTTTTCACCATTCAGCACCTGCACCACCGACGGCACCGGCATCCCCTGGGCGTAGCCGGGGAAGCCGTGCACCGTGAGTCCGGCGCTGTGGCTCACCAGCCGCCTCAGCGTGACCTTCTCGCTCGCGGTGAAGCGGTTCTCGGGAACCTGCCAGGACGCGAGGTAGCGGTTGACGTTGGTATCGAGCGCCAGACGGCCCTGAGCCACCAGCCGCAAGGTACCGGTGGCGGCCACCGGCTTGCTGATCGATGCCGCCTGAAACAGCGTTTCCGAGGTCACCGCGTCAGCGCCGCCGGCTTCCTTCACCCCGAACCCGCGGGCCCACGTCACCCGGCCACCCGAAATCACCGCGATGCTGACGCCGGGCGCTCGGTACTGCGACATCCGCTCGGCCAAGGACCAGATCCGGGGGCGGCGGCCTGCCACCTGAACCGAGGACCGGAGCCCCGCCACTACCCTGGCAATCCGGACCGAATCGGGCGCTGCCTGAGCCGAAGACCGGGAGAGTGGGATGCCGACTGCGGCCGCACCCACCAGGAGCCCGACGCAACGATTTGAGAGAGACATGCGTCCAATCGTCGACCATGAATCACGAATCGTCAACATCGCACCGCCTCTGATCGGGTGATACATTCTGGAACAAATCTACGGGTTTTCCCGTCATAGGGTTCCGCCCCCTTCGGAGGATCGGCCATGGGTCTGATCATTACTCTCGTCATCGGTTTGATTGTCGGCGTGATCGCCAAAGCTCTGATGCCGGGCCGAGACCCCGGCGGAATCATCATAACGATCCTGCTCGGTATCGGCGGCGCCTTGGTCGGCACCTGGCTGGGACGGCTGGTCGGGCTGTACCAGCCTGGTGCCAGCGCCGGGTTCATCATGTCGGTGGTCGGTGCGGTGGTGATTCTATGGATTTATCGAATGGTGAAGGGCCGAACGGCCTAGGTTTCAGGTTCCTCGTTCCTGGTTCCGGGTACCGCGTGCGGTGCTCGGTGCGGTGCTGGGTGCCTGGTTTCTTGGTGCGACCTCGAGTCTGCGATTCTTGGCCGCAGCACTTGGCACCCAGCACCGCACCGAGCACCGCACTCGGCACCCTGAACCAGGAACTTGGACCCATGAGCCACCGATCCGCGCTGCTCCTCATGCTCGTGGCGTCGGCTTGCTTTCAGCCGGCCCGTCTCGCCCGCGACGATTCCGCAACCGTCCTGGCCAAACAGATCCTCGAGGCCCCCGATCCCACTCTGCTGGGCCCCCTGCCGGTACGGACCCTGTACTACGGAAGCGGCAACGACAGGCGCCGGCGGGCCTTCAAGGACTCGGTGAC
>DASWKS010000025.1:0-4645 GCA_036396495.1 Gemmatimonadales bacterium | reverse complement strand
GAGGTCGTCGGGGTGCTCCCGCCGGGCCGGGATGACATGGGCGGAGTCCGGGCTACCGTCTGGGTGCCGGTCAAGCTACCGCCTCCGGTGCGGCGGGGACCCTTCTGGATGCGGGGCATGGCCCGCCTCAAGGAGGGCGTCACGGTCGAGATGGCGGCGGCCGATCTGGCCCAGGTCAGCGCCCGGATCCTTCCCATCTGGAGCGACTTCCGGGACACTCTGGCCAAACTCACTCCCATCCCTCTGCGCGAGCGGATCGTCGGCCGGGCGGATCGTCAGGTCGGGCTCTTTGCCGGTGCGGTTCTGCTGGTGCTGCTGCTGTCGATCACCAACGTCGCGACGTTGGTCCTGGTCCGCGCCTCCGCCCGGGAACCGGAGGTGGCGGTGCGGGTGATGTTAGGTGCGGGAAAGGGCCGGATCGCCCGTCTGCTCGTCACCGAGAACATCCTCCTCACCCTGGCCGCCGGTGCCGTGGGGGTGGTGCTCGCATCGTTCGGCTTGAAGCTCGCGATCTCGGAGCTGCCCAACCTGCCGCGGATTCAGTACGCCGCACTCGACTGGCGCGCGATGAGCTTCGCCTTCGCGGCGGCGCTGCTTTCCGGCATTCTGGTGAGCCTCTCCCCGGTCGCGGCCCTCTCGGACCGCCGCGGGACACTTCGCGCCGACGCCCGCCGGGCGGGCACCGGGCGCCACAGCAACACTATGCGCGGTGCTATGGTAACCGCCGAATTTGCGCTGGCGTTGCCGCTGCTGGTGGGCGCCGGGCTCCTACTCAACAGCTTCGTCCGGCTCTCGCGAGTGGACCCGGGATTCGATCCGGAGGGCATCGTGTCGGTCAGCCTGGCGTTGCCTTCGGCCCGCTATCCCGGCCAACCAGAGCTCCAGCGGTTCTGGCAACAGGCGGAGCAGCTGATGGTCGAAATGCCCGGCGCGGTGGCGGCGGGACTGGCTTCGGATATCCCTCCCGACAATTCAGGGAACAACAACAACTTCAACCTGGTCGACCATCCGGTGCCCTCGGGACAATCCGAACCGGTGTCGCCCTGGTATGCCGCAACCGCCGGCTACTTCCATGCGCTCGGTATCCCGGTCCTCGATGGACGGCTGTTCACGGCGGCCGATACCGTGGAACCGGTGGTGGTGGTCAGTCACTCCTGGGCCAGGCGCTATTTCCCGAACGAATCGGCGGTCGGCCGGCAATTGATCGAGGGCGGCTGCTACGACTGTCCCCGCACCACGATCATCGGCGTGGTAGGCGACGTGAAGAACATCGGACTGGCCGAATCGGAGGACGCGGTCTACGGGCCCCTCGACCAGGCCCGGGCCAGGTCCATGAACCTGGTGGTGCGCAGCACAGCGGGGACCGCAGCGGCCCTCCGCGCCCTGCGTGAAAACGTGCACGCGCTGGATCCCGAGCTCCCGCTGGTGGAGTCCACTATCGCGGAGCGATTCGACGATTCGCTGGCCGATCCGCGTCGCTGGACCGTGGTGCTCGCGGCCTTTGCCGGCGTGGGGGTGGCGCTCGCCGCGCTGGGCATCTTCGGATTGATGTCCTACGTGGTGCGGCAGCGCCGCCGGGAGATCGGAGTGCGCCTGGCGCTGGGGGCGCAACCCGGCACGGTGACCCGACTCATCATCGCCCGAGGGGTGCGCTATGCGGTGGTGGGGAGTGGTGTCGGCCTGGTGGTGACCCTGCTGCTGGTCCGGCGGCTGGAGACGCTGTTGTTCGGCGTCAGCCCCACCGATGTGCGTACCATCACCGGAGTGGCCGCGCTCCTGCTGGCGGTGGCGCTCGTCGCTTGCTGGCTCCCAGGCCGCCGGGCCGGGCGGATCAGTCCGGTGGAGGCGATCAGCACGGAATAGGGCGTCAGTCGGTCAGTCGGTCAGTCGGTCAGTCAGTCGTCAGGCGGTCAGGGTGGAAAGGCGGGGAGGGGTCTGACCGCCTGTCCGCCTGACCGACCGACCGACGGTGCTTGCGTCCTTTCAAGCGTGCCTTCGTCTTCAGAAGTGAGCGCCGGCATTCGGCCCTCACGAAGCTCTCACGCCTGGAGGAAGCATGCCTGGTCCCTGTTGTCCCGGAAGTACCGGTGGCTGCTACGGTTCGGACGAGACTGGCTGTTGTTGAGGCGGTGGCGCGCCCGCCGGGCTCGCGCGCCGGCGGGCCGCGCCGTATCATGCCGGACATGACCGCCCTGCCGGATCCGGTGGAATGGCAGGCCTTCCGGCAGCAGCTGCTGGGCTACGTCGGCCGCCGGGTCAACCATCCGGCCGACGCGGAAGACCTGGTGCAGGACATCCTGGCCCGGGCGGCGGGGCGCTTGTCGTCGCTCCGGTCGGGGGAACGGCTCGTCCCGTGGCTCCATGCAATTTCGCGCCACGCCCTGGTGGATTTCTATCGGGCGAAGGGCCGGACGCCGGAGTTGGTGGAGCTCGAGCCCGGCACCCACGAGCTGGACGGCCAGCCGGAAGAGGGCGCGACCGGCCGCGCGGCCCTGGTTTCGTGCGTCCGGCCCATGCTGGCCGTACTGCCGGAGATTTATCGCGAGGCGGTGCTCCGGGTAGACCTGAATGAGGAACGGCAGGTCGATGTGGCGCGCGACCTGGGGCTCGGCATTTCGGCGCTCAAGAGCCGGGTGCAGCGGGGCCGGGTCCTGTTGCGCGACGCATTCACCGACTGTTGCGCGTTGGAGCGCGACGCAACGGGACGGGTGGTGGACTTCCACCCCAAGGGCAGGACGTGTCTGATCGAGGAGTGTGCCCGGGTTAGGCTCCGCCGCGGGCCATGAATACCGGAATCACCGCACCAGTTCCAGGAAAGCCACCGCGAAGGGCGAACGTTCGATGGCGGCTTCGTCCAGCCAGCCCTCCCAACGCAGCCCGTCGCTGTTGGCCAGCAGTACCAGGGTAAGTCCCCGGCGCGGCGCCTTGAGATAGAGCGCCGAGTAGGCTCCGTCCCACAGTCCGGTGTGCCACACCACCGGTTCCCCGCCCAGCTGGGCGACGAACCACCCCAGCCCATATGGCAAGACCTGACCGGCGGGCGATCGGCCCGCGGTCCACATCAGCTTTTGCGACTCGGCCGACACCAGCCTGCCTTGCGTGAGGGCGATGTCGAAGCGCGCCAGGTCGAGCGCGGTAGAGACCACGCCGCCGGCCGCGCCGTCGCCCTGAGGGCCCGGGGGCGGCGATTCGACCGTCCGGCCCGACGAATCGATGTGATAGGGACGCGCCAGATCGGCGGCGAGGTCGGGCCGCAGGGGTAGCCGGCGATGGATCCGAGCCGAGCGGGTCATGCCCGCGGGTTCGAAGACCAGCTTCGCGGTCAGATCGGAAAACGGGGCTCCTGCGACCTGGGCCATGGGACGGGATGCCCAGGAGTACACCGGCGGATTGTAGAAGAAGCGAGTGCCGGGCGGGCCGTTGGCCGTCATCGCCAGCACGTGTCGCAAGGTCAGCGCCTCTCCGTCACAGCTCAAGTCAGTGAAGAAGATCCCACCGGCCTGTCGCACGTCGGCGCAGAATTCGGCGAACCCCTCGTAGCTGCGCATGGGGCGGTCGAGGTCCAGGACGCCGCGCTCAACCAGCCGCAGGGCCACGACGGCGGAAATCGGCTTGGCCACCGACGCGATGTTGAATGGGGTCTCAGGGGTGACGGGCACTTTCCGCTCGAGGTCGGCATAGCCCATGCCCTGTGCGGCGAGGATGGTCGTATCGCGCAGCACGACGACGGCCAGTCCCGGAATGTGTGACACCTGGCGCAGAGAATCGAGGCGAGCCAACAGGCGTGCCGTCTCGTCCTCCCCGGTGTTAGTCTGCGCGCTCGAACCGGCTGCGTTGCCGGCGAGCCAGACGACCAGGCTCCAGCGAAATATGTCAATGCTTCGCATGCTCATGCAGGGAAGGTAGCCTGACCGCCTATCAGCGAGGATCGGGGCGCCTCCGCGGCTGTGAGATCGCCGAAGCCACCGCTTGGTACATCGGGCGGCGTTCGCGGGGCGGGCCCTCGGGGGATAGAATCTCTCATCCACCCTCTTGAGGACTCATGCCTCTCGCGCCACTCGGCTGGCTCGGCAGCATTCTCCTGTTCGGTATTCCCTCGCTGGTTTTCACCTTCTTCCTGTTCGTGGTCCTTCCCGCGGTCGCCGCGCGGGGCGCCAGCCCGTTTGTCACGTTTCACGCCGGCTTCGTCCTGCCGCTGCTGCTCATGCTGATCGCGGCCCTGGTGGGGTATCGGCTGGAAGGGCGGCCCTGGAGCTGGGCCGGGATCCGCGACCGGTTCCGGCTGCAGCGCCCCGATCGCACCACCTGGCTCTGGACCGCCGGGCTGGTGGCTCTCCTGATCCTGCTGCTCCCGATCCTCCCGTTCACTGCGGCGATCCAGAATGCGTTCGCCGGCATCCACTTCTACGACCAGCCGGCCGGCTATACGGCATTCATGACCGGGCTCACCGACGGAGAGACCCAGATACTGGGCCGGCCCTTCACCTGGGGGCTGCTCTTCTACTTCCTGGCGGGGCTTTTCGTCTTCAACATCCTGGGTGAGGAGCTTTGGTGGCGAGGCTTCATCCTGCCCCGGCAGGAGTTGGCATTCGGCCCGCGCGCCTGGATCATCCACGGGGTGCTCTGGACCCTGTTTCACGCCTTT
>DASWKS010000024.1:0-2305 GCA_036396495.1 Gemmatimonadales bacterium | reverse complement strand
CACCGGCGCGCCCGAGACGGGACGCCGGTTCGCGCTGCAGTCTTTGGATCAACGGGCCATGGCGGGCCCGGTGGCCAAGGCCGTGATCCGGCTCGGCGGCGGAATGGCAATGGCCGACGATGTCGCCCGCGCTCATGCCCTGGCTCTGGCCGAGGAGCCCGGCCCGGTTGTCTTGGAGCTGGGTGGTGGAGAGGCGGGAGAGGGGAGAGGGGAGGGGAGAGGCCAGGTCCCGTCTCCCCCCTCCCGTCTCCCCGCTCTCCACGAACTCGTCACGCTCGTGAAGGCGGCGCGCAGGCCGGTCATCTATGCCGGCCAGGGATGCGCGGGCGGTGCCGCTTCGCTCCGCCGCTTGGCGGAACAGTTGGGCGCCCCCGTCGCCACGACGCTGTCCGGCCGCGGCGTCATCCCCGAGGATCATCCGTTGGCGCTCGCCATCGATCTCAGTCCCGCGGGAGTCGACGCGCTCAATCGCTTGCTCGCCACCGCTGACCTCATTCTCGTGCTGGGCTGCAAGCTCTCCCACAACGGCAGCGCTGGATTCCGGTTGGTCCTTCCCCCGGACCGCCTGGTCCATGTCGACGCCTCTGCTGAGGTTCTGGGTGCGAACTATCCGGCACGACTGACCCTGCAGGCTGACGTGCCGGGGTTGCTGGTTCAGCTTGCGGCGGAGCCGTGGACCTCCGGAGCGTGGCGGGCGGATGAGATCGACGCCTGCCGCCGAGCCGCCCGACCCGATGATCGGGCCGAGCCCAGGATCCACGGGGTCGAGCCGCCGACCCCGGAGGTTTTTTTCGCCGCTTTGCGGGCCGAGCTCCCGCCCGAGGCGATACTCACCCTCGACTCCGGTCAACATCAGATGCTGGCGCGGCGCCACTACCGGGTGCTCTCCCCTCGCGGGATGATCGCTCCGAGCGACTTCCAATCCATGGGCTTCGGACTTCCGGCCGCGATCGGAGCGGCCCTGGCCGCGCCGGAGCGGCCGGTGGTGGCGCTGATCGGCGATGGCGGTTTCGCGATGTCGGGACTGGAGTTGCTCACCGCGGTCCGCAATCGGCTGCCGGTGATCACGATCGTCTTCCGGGACGGAATGCTGGGCCTGATCCGGGAACAGCAGATGCGCGAGTTCGGCCACGCTCACGGCGTGGACCTGCCGCCGGTCGATCTGGCGGCCTTTGCCGCGGCGGTAGGAATCCGTTATGTCGGAATGGACGGCGACTTGAGGACCGAGCTCCAAACGGCCCTCTCCGCCCGCGAGCCTGCTCTGGTCGACGTGAGGGTTGGAGATTCGCCCGCCATGCGGCGCCAGCATGCCACCGGGTTCGCCCGGGCCTCGGTCCGCCGCGCCCTGGGGCCCCGGCTGATCGGTGTCCTCAAGCGTTGGCTCAGGTAAGCACCAGCTTGGAGGCGTGAAAGCCCTCGGCATACCCGGTCGGTGAGCCGCATTCCACGCCCCGCAGCCGCATCAGCCCGCGGAAGGTTTCGGCATCGAACCAGCGGCGGCTCTGCTGGGTCTGAAACACCGACAGGAGGACCTCCACCTTGCGGTCCACCACCTCCGGCGCCAGCGGCACGTATAACGTCGGAGTGCTGAGGTCGCCCTCGTACTTGGGAATCTCATACTCGAGGATGGCGTGATCCCGCCAGGTATTCCAGGTCAGCTCGGCGATGACCCGGTGATCCTGGTGCCGGTCGTTTCGCTGGTGGGTGAAGATCAGATCCGGCGCCGCGGTGGCCTTGAGCGTCTCGAACCGCCCTTTGATGTCGGCCCACTGATCCGGGAAAAAGCCATCCTTGAACTGCTCCAGCACGACGGTCGATTGTCCCGGACCAGGCAGGATCTGCCGAGCGGCCTGCTCCGCCTCCTCGCGCCGAGCGCCGGCACCACTCCATACCACCCAGGTGCAGTGAGCCTGGGGCCAGGAGCGCAGGAGCTGCTGCACCGTCCCGCTGCATCCGATCTCCAGATCGTCGGAGTGCGCTCCGAGGCATAACAGGCGCAGCGGCCGTCCCTCGGGAGGAGCCAGGCGGAGCCCCAGCATCAGCGCGACTCCGGCTCCCGCCGGTCCCAGACCATCCAGGGCGCCTTCCCAATGCCGTAGAGGTCCTCCAGCAGCTGTCGTTCCTTGAACGTGTCCATGGAGGCCCAGAACCCGTCGTACGGGAAGGCGAGCAGCTTGTTCTCGGCGATCAGCCGGTGGAAGGGCGCGTCCACCAGGTCTTCTCCGTCCTTGATGTACTCGAAAATGGTCCGGCGGAAGACGAAATAGCCGCCGTTGATCCGCAGTCCGCTGTCGCCCACGTGCCC
>DASWKS010000023.1:0-7462 GCA_036396495.1 Gemmatimonadales bacterium | reverse complement strand
CGCGCTGCTCTCGCCCCATCTTCCGGTCGCGCTCGGGCTGGTCTTCCTGGCGGGTGCGCTCGAGCTGCTGTTGCCTCGGCGGCCCCGCCTGCTTCGGTGCTGGCTCGGTGCTGCGCTGGTATTCCTGGGGGCAGCAGCGGTCCTCACGGCCACGATCATCGGTCCGTTGCCGGCCACCTATGTTGCGTTGCGGGAAGGACCGATCGGCGACCCGGCCGCGCGGCTGCTGGTGCTCCTCCTGGCGCTGCCGGTTCTGGTTTATCTCGCCTGGTGGTCCCTGATCCCGGCCGGGGGGCTGTTGCTCGGCCGGATTGCCGGCTCGGTGTTGCCGGCCGGCGTGCTGCTGTGGCAGGGCATCGGCATGCCGCTCACGCTGCTGGTGGCCGGTTGGTGTGCTGTGCGCCGCCGGCCGCTTCTGCTCGGTGCATCGCTCGGCGGGTTCGGACTCTGGAGCGGCAACCCTCAGGGATGGATGGGTGGCGGGTTACTGCTGGCAGCGACGATGCTGTGGCCCCTGTTGCCGGCCACCGGCCAGCGCGTCGGCCCATTCCTGCAACGCGGCATCGCGGGGATCGCCGGGGCCGGCCTGGTGTTGACGATCGCGGGCGGGTTACAGGTGCAGGTGGGCTACACCGTGTTGCTCGCGGTGATCTCGGCGGGCCGGCTCGTCCTTCACCGGGGCGTGAGGGCTGCCGTTGCCTCTCGCTGATGGCGCGCTCATATTCCCGCCGCCCTGTCAGGAGGACCACATGCCATTCACGCTTCCCCCTCTGCCCTACGACTACACGGCGCTCGAGCCGCATATCGACGAGCAGACCATGCGAATCCACCACGACAAGCATCATGGGACGTACGTCACCAACCTGAATGCCGCCCTGGAGAATCAGGCCGGGCTTCAGGCCAAGAGCATCGAAGCGCTGCTGCGCGATCTCTCGGCCGTGCCCGAGGACAAGCGCACCGCGGTGCGAAACAACGGCGGTGGACACTACAACCACACGCTGTTCTGGGAGATCATGGCTCCGGGTGGCGCCAGGACGCCTCAGGGCAAGCTGTCCGATGCGATCAACAGCAGTTTCGGTGGGTTCGACAGCTTCAAGGAGCAGTTCGCCAAGGCGGGAATGGGCCGATTCGGAAGTGGCTGGGCCTGGCTGGTCCGCAAGGGCGACGGGCTCGCCATCGAAAGCACCCCCAACCAGGACAATCCGCTGATGGAGGGGCGTTCTCCCGTCATGGGCTGCGACGTGTGGGAGCACGCCTACTACCTCAAGTACCAGAACCGCCGGGCGGATTATCTGGCCGCGTGGTGGAACGTGGTGAACTGGACCGTGGTGGGCGAGCGGTACCAAAGCGGCCGCTGACGACGCGCGGGACTTCAGCCTGGGACATGACATGGCTCTTCCGGCCGCCGGCACCCCCGCGCCAGACTTTACCCTTCCGTCGACCTCGGGACAGTCGGTGACGCTCTCCGAATTGCGCGGGAAGAAGGTGTTGCTGGCCTTTTTCCCGCTGGCGTTCACCGGGACCTGCACCGCCGAGATGTGCGCTTTCAGCGACGACTACGGACGGTTTCAGGACGAGCAAACCGTCGTACTCCCGATCAGCGTGGATTCGGTTCCCACCTTGAAGGAGTTCAAAGCCAAAGAGCGGCTCGCGGTCGACCTGCTGAGCGACTTTAAGCGCGACGTGAGCCGTCGCTATGGCAACCTCAACGAGGACAAGTTCTTCAGCAACCGGGCCTACGTGCTGATCGACCGGGAGGGCACGGTGCGCTGGACCCACACCGAGGACAGCAACAGCAACCGGCGCGAGAACGCCGAGCTGCTCCAGCAATTGAAGGCGGTGACATAACCGAATCGGTCAGGGCCGCCACAACAGCAGTTTGGATTCCGTCATTTCCCGCATCGACTCGCGCAATCCTTCTCGGCCGAATCCGGATGCCTTGACGCCCCCATAGGGCAGGTGATCCAATCGGAGCGTCGGGATGTCGTTCGCGATGACGCCACCCACCTCCAGCTCGCGGAAGGCGGCCCGGACCCGCCCCGCGTCCCGGGTGAAGATCCCGGCCTGCAGTCCGTAGACCGAATCGTTGGCCAATCGGAGCGCCTGGTCCCAGGTACGGTAGGTCTGCAGGGTCAGTACCGGTCCGAAGACTTCGCGCGACAGTACTTTCATCCCGGGGCCGACCTCCGCCAGGATGGTGGGGCCGAGGATCCGCCGCCGCCGGCGGCCTCGCAGCAGCGGCCGGGCGCCACCTTCGATCGCCTCATCGATCCAGCCCTGTACCCGCAGAACCGCTTCGTCGTCGATCATGGGACCGACGATCGTCGCCGGGTCGAGCGGGTCGCCGGCCTTGAGTCCCCGCGTGGCCGCGACCAGGTGGCGGATGAATCGGGCGGCGATGGGCCGGTGCAGCAGCAGCCGCTGCACCTTGATGCAGATCTGACCAGCGTAGGCGAAGGCACCGAACGCCACCCGTGCCGCCAGGGCCGGCAGGTCGACGGCGTCCTCGTGCACAATGGTGGCGGCGTTTCCTCCCAGCTCCAGCAGCACCTTCTTTCTCCCCGCCACGGACTTGAGGTGCCAACCGACCCGGTCGCTGCCGGTGAAGCTCAACATGGCGAACCCGGGATCGGTCGCGAGCCGTTCCGCGACGGCAATCGGCAGGTGCAGCACCTGGAACCCGCCCGGGGGCAGGCCGGCCTCGGCCAGCAGCGCCGCCAGCCGGAACGGGACCAGAGGCGCCTGGGGAGGCGTCTTGAGGACCAGGGCCGATCCCACCGCGATGGCGGGGGCGACTTTGTGCGCCACCAGATTGAGGGGAAAGTTGAAGGGCGAGATGGCCGCGATCGGCCCGACCGGGAATCGCTGCGAGACCGCGACGAACCCTTCGCCCCGGGGGTCGATGTCCGCGGGGTGGAGCTCGCCACTCCCGTGCCGCAGCTCTTCGCCCGCGATGGTGAAGGTGGCGATAGCCCGGTCGACCTCCGCCAGCGCCAGGGTGACGGGCTTACCCGCATCCTGGGCCATCAAGCGACCCAGCGGGACCCGTTCCCGCCGCAGCAGCGCCGCCGTGGCGAGGAGAATCTCGCGGCGGCGGTGCGCCGGCATCGCTCGCATCACGCCGAAGGCCCGCTCCGCTCCCTCGATCGCGCGGTCGAGGTCCTCGCCGGTGGCCAGCTCGATCCGGGCGATGGCTCGACCATCCCAGGGGCGGGTGACGGGCTGCACTTCGCGGCCGCGGGCCCGGCGCGGGGCGTTGTCGATCCAGGGGAGGAGGGCCATAAGACGTTCCGGGTTCCGGGTTCCAAGTTCCGTCGATGCGGTGCCGGGTGCACTCGTACTGGATGCGCGGCGGCGATAGCATCCAAACTTAAATCTCAAGCCGGGGCAGCACCTGGCATGGGGTACTCCGGCACCGTACCCAGCACCGCACCTGGAACCTGGAACCCGGAACCAGGAACCTGGAAGAGAAACCTAGAAGTTCCGGCCCCGCCGGATACCTTACCATCGTGCCCGACTCATTTGCCCTGGTCCGTGACGTCGCCCGTGCCCTCAACCGAGACCAGGCGCCCGAAGAGGTCTTCCGCTCGGTCGTGACCCTGCTCCTGACCCACCTTCCGCTCCGCCGGGCCACGCTCTGGCGGCGCGCGCCCAGTGGAACCCAGGTGGTGGCGGTTACCGCGCCGCCCGATGCCCCGGTCGAACAGTGGGGCGAACGAGTCGCCCCGGGGGTCCTGCGGCTGCCGCTCACCCACGCCGGCCACCGGCTCGGCGCGCTCGAGTTGGAGCCGGCTCAACCGGGTGCCTTGCCCGATCCGGAAACCTTGTCGGTGGTTGCCGAGGTGCTGGCTCCGTTCCTCGACGCCGTGCTGCTCTCGGAAGATCTGGCCAGTGAAGTCGCCACCCGGTCCCGGGAGCTGCACGAGCAGCGGCGGCTTATCAGCCTCATCATCGACAGTTTGCCGGTGGGCCTGTACGTGATCGATCGCGACTACCGGATCGTGGTCTGGAATCGCAAGCGGGAGACCGGCACCCAGGGCATGCGGCGCGACCAGGTGGTGGGGCGGAAGGTCTTCGAGGTCCTGACCCGGCAGTCGGCGGACCAGCTCAAGTCCGAATACGACACCATCTTCGAAACCGGCGAGCTGCTGCAGCGGGACCAGGTGGTGGAAGTGGCGGGCGAGCGGCGGACCTTCCGCCAGAGCAAGATCCCCATGCGGCTGGATGGTGAAGCCATCAGTCACGTCATCACCATCGGTGAAGACGTGACCGAACGTGACCTGGCCGAGCAACGGATTCTCCAGAGTGAAAAGCTGGCCGCTGTCGGCCAGCTGGCCGCCGGCGTCATGCACGAGATCAACAATCCCCTTGCCACCATCGGGGCCTGCGCGGCGGCCATCGAGGCCCGGCTGGGCGACGCCGCCGACAGCACCGTTCAAGAGTACCTGGGGATCATCGAACGCGAGGTTCACCGCTGTACCCGGATCGTGGACCAGCTGCTCGACTTCAGCCGGCCCCGGGCGGAAACCGCCGTGTCGCGGCTCGAGCCGAGCCCGCTGAACAACCTGGTCAACGATACCCTGCATCTCCTCAAGCACCATCAACGGTTCAAGCAGCTGTCGCTCCAGAAGGACCTCGCTCCGGGTCTGCCCCTCACGATGGTGGACGCCGAGCGGATGGTGCAGGCGCTCATGGCCATCCTGCTGAACGCGGCCGACGCCATGGAACGAGGCGGCAACCTGGTGATCCGCACCGCCCGGAACAACGCCCGGGACGACGAGCTGGTGGTCGAGATCATCGACAGCGGTGTGGGCATCCCGCCCGAGGCGCTGGGCAAGATCTTCGAGCCCTTCTATACCACCAAGCCGCCCGGCCGCGGTACCGGCCTCGGCCTCACGATCTGCTACGGCATCGTGGAAGAACACGGCGGCCGCATCGTGGTCGAGAGCGAGCCGGGCGTCGGGACGACATTCCGGCTGTTCCTGCCGGCCGCGCCGGACAGCCCTCCGTGAGGATCCTCATCGTGGAGGACGACAAGACCGTGGGTCAGTACGTCCAGCACGGTCTGGAGGAGCAGGGCTATCATGCCGACCTGGTCGATGATGGGCTGGAAGGGCTGCGGCAGATCTCGGGCGGCAGGTTCGACCTGGCGGTGCTCGACCTGCGCTTGCCCAGCATGAACGGGGTTGAGCTGGTGCGTACCCTGCGGGACCGGGGGGTGGGCATCCCGATTCTGGTGCTCACCGCCCAGGACGCGCTGGAGTCCAAGGTGCAAGCGCTGCGCGCGGGGGCGGACGATTACGTCACCAAGCCCTTCGCCTTCGAAGAACTGCTGGCCCGGGTCGAGGCCCTGAGTCGGCGGCCCCGCCAGGTGACGACGCCGGTGCTGCGGGTGGGGGATCTCGAAGTCGATACCCAGACCCGCGAGGTTCGGCGGGCTGGGAAGCAGATCGAGCTGACGCCCAAGGAATACGCGGTGCTGGAGTATCTGATGCGGCACGAGGGCCGGGTGATGTCGCGGACCCTGATCACCGAGTATGCCTGGGACTACCATTTCGATCCCGGCACCAACATCGTGGATGTGGTGATCAACCGGTTGCGAAAGAAGCTGGATCAAAGCTCGGGACCCAGGCTGCTGCATACGGTTCGCGGTGTCGGCTATGTCGTCAAGGCGGGATGAGAACTCTCCGCCGGCGCCTCACCATCTGGTACACGGCGGCGCTGCTCGCCACGCTGTTCGCCTTCGGCTTCACCCTCTACGTCGACCGCCGCATTTCCACCGCCCGCGAGCTGGACGAGCGGCTGGCGCTGGAGGCGAGTCTCTCGGGATACTGGCTGGCCACGTCCCAGCGGGTGCTCGAGCGGCTGGTCACCCCGGATGAGAGCGGCCAGTTCAAGCTCGACCCCGGGATCGCCGCGTACTTCGAGGCCTTCCGGGACTACCTGATCGTGGCCGATCCCCAGGGGCGGCCCCTCTTTATTTCCGAAACCGCACGCCCGCTGCCGTATGCCTCCATCGAGCGGATGATCGAGCCGCTCTACCCGCCGCCCCTGCAGCGACAATACGGTACCTACACGCCCGACCAGAGGATTGGCGCGCTGCGATACGTAGTCCAACCGGTGTCGGGCGCGGCCGGGCAAGTGGGCGGCATCCTGGTGGCGGCCACGTTCGGCTCGGTGGTGTACGGCCCCTCGGCGCTGCTGCGTTCCATGATGGTGGCCCTGCCGGTGGTGGTGGCGGCGTCGCTGCTCCTGGGGTACGGACTGGCCCAGTCGGTCAAGCCAATGGAAACCATGGTGCTCGAACTGGAGGCGATCAGCGACGGGCGCAGCCTGCACCGCCGGCTGCCCGTGCCTCGTACCGACGATGAAGTCGCGCGTCTCGCCCTGGCGGTGAACCGTATGTTCGCCCGGCTGGAGCAGAGCTTTGTGGCGTTGCATCGCTTCATTGCCGATGCCAGCCACGAGCTCAAGACCCCGCTCATGGTGCTGCGTGCCGGAGTGGAACGCGCCCTCACCAATCCCCGGAATCCACCCGACAACCTCGAAGCCCTCGACAACGCGCTGGCCGAGGTCAACCGCATGACCGAAATGGTGGAAAACCTGCTGACCCTGGCCCGCGCCGATGAGGGTCGCGCGCCCCTGTCCGTGGAGCCCTGTGATCTGAGAGAGTTGGTGAACGAGGCGGTCGAGACCGCCGGCATGTTAGCCGAGTCGGAGGCCATTCAGGTCACTACCCGGATTCCAGACCACTCGGTGCCCTTGAATGTGGATCGCAACCGGATTCGGCAATTACTGCTGAACCTGGTGACCAACGCGGTGAAGTACACGCCCGCGGGTGGCAGCATCGGGGTCGAGCTGGACGACCGGGGTCAGGATGTGATGCTGCAGGTGAAGGACACCGGGATCGGGATCGCCCCCGGGGACCTGCCCAGCATCTTCGACCGGTTCTGGCGGGGCGATCCCTCCCGGTCCCGGGTGGGGGCCCAGCCCGGGACCGGGCTGGGACTGGCGATTACGAAATGGATCGCCGAGGCTCATGGTGGGACCATCGCGGTGCAAAGCCGCCCCGGCCGCGGGACCACTTTTACCGTTGTGCTACCACGGTTTGCCGAGCCGCCCGAGGGTGTTCCCATCATCTAACGCCTCTGTAATCAATTTGTAATCCGGCCGACATCCTCCTGTCAGAGTCGCGCGGTTGATTAGTGGTCGAGCGTTCCTGACGCGCAGGAAGGGAGAGTCATGTTCGAGAACCTGATCGAGTCGAAGCAGAAGCGCTTCACGTCGCTGAAGCAGACCCTGATTTCGCTGGTGTTCCACGGCGTGATCATCTTCGCCGCCGTGAAGGCCACGACGGGCGCTGCGGAGACCCTTCGGGAAATCCTGCAGGACACCACGATGGTGTTCCTGAAGCCCCCGGAGCCACCACCGCCGCCACCACCCGAGGCGCCGCCACCGGACG
>DASWKS010000022.1:0-7371 GCA_036396495.1 Gemmatimonadales bacterium | reverse complement strand
TTCTTCCTGGGCGAGGACACGGCATTCCGCGCCATTCGCGCTCTCCCCCCTGATGCGAAGGCCGAGTGGTGTGACGGGCGATTACATCTCTCGGGCGGGTTCCCGGTATCCCGGGCCCAACCGCTGGGCCGCGATCCGGCGATCGAGGGTTACATCGAGCTGTTCCGGATCGCCATGGACCGGCGGGTGCGGCCCGATGAGGACGTGGGCGTTCCGTTGAGCGGTGGCCGCGACGCGCGCCACATTCTGCTCGAGCTCTGCCGGGCCGGCCGACGCCCGAAGCTCTGCCTCACGCTGCAGCCCGACCCACCCTACCCCGACGAAGGCGCCGTCGCCGCCGAGATTGCGCGCTCGGTCGACGTGCCCCATGTGGTGGTTGCCCAAGGCAGGTCCCGGATCGAAGCCGAGCTGCAAAAGAACCGTCTCACCAACTTCTGCTCCGATGAGCACGCCTGGTACCTCGCGCTGGGCGAGTACCTGCGAGGTCGGGTCCGGCACATCTACGACGGCATCGGAGGTGATGTCCTGTCCGCCGGTCTGTTCCTCACGGTCGAGCGGCTGGCCCTGTTCGACGCCGGGCGGTTCGAGGAGCTTGCCATCAGCCTGCTCGCTACCTCGGAGAGCCGCATCCGCCTGGTCGCCCCGGGTTGGCAAGGCCGGCTGGGCCGCGACCCCGCCGTGGCCCGGCTGGCGGGCGAGCTGGCGCGCCACGCCGAGGCGCCGAATCCGGTCGGGGCGTTCTACTTCTGGAACCGCACCCGGCGCGAGATTGCTCTCGCGCCGTATCGGATCCTCAACCGGAGCGTCGAGGTCCTGAGCCCCTACCTCGATCATGACCTGTACGACTTCCTGGTCTCGCTCCCGGCTTCGTTGTTCCTGGACCTTGATTTTCATTCGGAGACCATCCGCCGCGCCTACCCCAGGTACCGCGACCTCAGGTACGAACAGAAGGAAGTGAATCCCAACCTGGGGGCGGAGCAATTCCGCCGATTCGCCCGGGAAACGGCCGCCTACCTCCTGCGAAGCTCGCTGGCCCGTCCCGCAGTCCGGCTGGCCGGCAGCCGGTTTGTCTTGAGCCGGAGTCTGCTGGGCGCGCTGGTGGGCAGTTCGTCCCGGTTCGGCTGGCAGCTGGCAGCCTTCGCGATCTATCTGCTGCAACTCTCCAGCGAGATGGAGCGGCCCCAGGTTGAGGCGGTCGAAACGGGTCGTTAGGCGGCCGGAAGTCACGGACCGGGCCCGCGTCACGTTCGCACCACACGGTTGTCACACGGCGTGACGTGTATTCAACAATCCGGTACGAAGCCGACGGCCGCCGGTTCCTCGTCATTCACGGCCACCAGTTCGACGGGCTCACCGCGGGGAACCGGCTGCTCGAGCGGCTGGGCGCCCGGTTCTACGACCTGGTCCTCGAGCTCAATCACCACTTCAGCCGGGTGCGGCGCCGCCTGGGGCTCGGCCACAGGTCGGTCGCCGCGTACCTGAAGGCCCGGACCAAGTCCGCGGTGGCCAGGGGCCCCGGCGGTCGAAGCGGCGGGGCCCAATCTCACTTTTCACCAACTCGACGGCGAGAAGTTCCTCCGCCTCATGGCCGGCTGCCGCGCGGTGATGTGCACCGCCGGGTTCGAGTCGGTGAGCGAGGCGGCGGTGCTCGGCAAGCCGGTGCTCATGGTGCCGGTCGAGGATCACCTCGAGCAGATGCTGAACGCCCTGGATGGGGAATTGTCGCGGGTAGGCATCAGCCACCCGATCTTCGATCTCGATGCGCTGAGCCACCTGCCGGCTCAGGTGGACACCGGCTGGTTCCGGGAGTGGTGCGGCCAGGCAGGGCGGATCCTGGTTCGGGTGGTTGCCGAGGCAGCGACTGGCGAGGAGTGGAACGGGGGGTCACGGAACCACCACTATTCCGACGGTACCGCCGAACTCGGTTCGTTCCAGCCGAGCTCCCCCGGGAACTGACCAGGGGCCTCCATCGAGCCTCACGTTGACGCGGTGAACCCCCGGCGGAACCGGGAGCTGAGTTTCCCACACGCCCGGCATCACTTGCCCGAGCCGTACCGGGACCCAATCGGTGAAGTCGCCCATCAACTCGACCGAGATGGCGCCCGGCGCGCGGACCCTGAGCATGCGCCGTTCCGCCGATCCTCCGATCTCCAGCGGTGGACCACTCTCGCTGGTCGGCACCAGCCGACCCCGCAACACGCCGGTCGTGTGGACCGGCACCGACCGGGCCGGCGGTCCGAAGGCTCGGAGCCGGACCCCGGCGCTCGCGTACCGGGCGCCCAGGATCTGGCGCACCGGATCCGAGGGGTACTTGCCGCCGCCTAACGATATTGCGAGCCACGGACTGAGCGGCACGGCGGCCGAGATCTCGCCGTACACTCCCGTGGACCCGTCGCTCACCCGGGCACCTCCGCGGGCTTCGAGTTCCGCTTTGACGCCGGTCCAGCGGACCGCGCCGAGCAGGTCCAGGTACCGAGCCTCGCCTTGCCGCGTCGTCGTGATGGTTCCCACCATTGCCAGGCGGTTCTTCATGGACCAGCCCGCCACCACCAGCTCCACCGGCACCCCGGACGGTCCGCCGAATGACTTCCCCGCGTGGGCCCCGATCCAGCCTCCGGCGCTGGTCCCGAAGAGGTGCAGTCGCCCACCGGCGAGCACGTGCCCGACGCCCGGCTCGGCGGCGTACTCGGAGCCACCGGCCGAGCCGGACAGCTCGAGGCGCCAGGAGCCCCGAGAGCCGGCCAGCCAGGCGGCGGCCGCGGCACCCTGGAGAATCCCGTTACCGCTCTCGAACAGGGTCCAGCTTCCCTGACCGGCGATCACCAGACGAGGAGAATCGAACCGCAGCGCAGGAGTGAAAACGGCGGCCCCCGAAGCGAGAAAGCCGTCGTACTCGACGATGGAGCCGGTGAGACCGAGAGTACCCTCGACCTGATCAGCCACGAGGGACCGGGCCGGAACGAGCCACGCTGCCAGCGCAAGACCAGCGCGCCAACAGCCCAGCGTCACCCGAGGCGCAACGCTACGGCTTCTGCTTGCGACGTCCCCCCGTGGATCCGGTCCCGGTGTTAGGTGCGTTGGGGGCGTTCGCCATCTCGTCCGCCACCCGGAGACGGACTCCCAGCGCTGCGGCTGGTGAAGCGCCCAACTCGATATCGCGTTGCACATTGCGGCGGAATGCAATGTACTCGGCGTCGCCCAAACCGGGCGCGAGCGCCAGCACCGCGCCGACGGCAGTATCGGCCGGCACACCGGCCGCGACGAGATCGGCGAGCACCGCCGCCGCAACCGTCAACGGCTGACCCGGCCGCAGTCTCCGCAGCCGAGCCAGATCCTCCGCTCCGGCTCCCGCGCGGAGCGCGCTTGCGCCGGCGGTGAGCTCGGCGGTCGAGGCGGTATCACCGAACGCGCCTCGCACCACCACCAGCTCGTCCCGGAGGCGGATGACGGCGGCGACGATCAAGCCGGGCGGCGCGCCTTTCGCCGCCCCTTCCAGAGCCCGATCCACCAGCGGCTCGACTGGGAGTCCGCGGGCCCGGGCCCCGTCCAGAACGGCGTCCACCTGGGCCCGGGCCGGGTCGGGCACGCGGCCCACCAGGCGGGGCTCCTGACCATTCGCCAGTGACGGGAGCGCCACGAGCAGGAAGAGCACCGGAATCCTGCTACAGCGCACGGTCACGCTCCTCCACGGTCACCACGGAGTTGGGACGACCGAACTCGTCTTCGGCAGCCGGCGCCTCCGGGTCGTTGCGCCAGATGGTGCCGTTCACGACGAAGGCGTAGCGGTAGCGGCCCGGTGTGAGGGGCACGGTCACATACCAGACTCCATCCCCCTCCGCCCGCTCCAGCGGCGTGGCGGACATGCTCCAGTCGTTGAAGTCCCCCACCACCGTCACCGCCCTGGCGTCCGGAGCAATCAGGACGAACTGCGTCAGGCGACCTGCGGCGCTTACCACTGCTATTGGTGAGGCGGCCGGGTTGGTGCGTCGTCCGGCGAGCTGAGCGGCGAGCAGCAGGAGCCCCAGGCCGGCTGCCAGCCCCAGACCGCCGAGGGGGCTCAGCCGGATGGTCCAGCGACGGCGCCACCAGGGACCCAGGCCCGGACCGGCGACCACGCCTGGCGGAGAAAGGCGATCGATCTCCGACATGACCCGGTCGGTCAGGTCGGGCGACAGGTCCGCCGGCTCCTTCAGGATCTCGATGATCGCTTCGAGTGGATCGTCCCGATCAGTCACGTACCATCTCCGCCAGCAGTTTGCGCAGCTCGTCCCGGGCACGGAAGACTCGCATGCGGAGCGTGGCCGAGCGCACTCCGGTCACGGTCTCCATGGTCTCGTAGCTCAGGTCATCGACATGCTTCAACAGAAACGCCTCACGCTGCTCCGGGGGTAGCTGCCGCAGGGCCCGCTGGATGGCATCGCGCAGGGTGTCGCGGCCTTCGGAAGACTCCACCGAGGCCGTGGCCAACGCCACCTCACTCCTCACCATGATGCCCTCGGTGAGGGCCCGCCTGGCCGCGTAGGTCCGGCAGCGGTTGACCAGAATGCCGAACACCCAGGGTCCGAACCCATCGCTTCCATTGCAGCGGGACAGCGAGCGGTACGCGCGAATGAATGTGTCCTGCAGGGCGTCATCGGCATCGGCCTGGTTCCCGAGCATACGGAGTGCGTAACGCCCCAGACGCTCCCGGTAGCGCTCCACCAGCCGCGCGTAGACCCGGGTCTCCCCCTCCAGCACCCGGCGCAACAGCACTCCGTCGTTCTCTTCCTTCACAATTCAAATACCCCAGGTTGGTGACTGGCGTCACAAGAGGGGCTCGGTCGGTCAGTCGGTCAAGTCGGTCGGAATCCGTCCGACCCTTCCGGCCCTACCGACCGCCTGACCGACTGACCGACTGCTCGACTGACCGACCGTGGTGACGTTCCCCCAGCTGAATGGGTATAGAGAGTAAGATCCCACTCTGCAAGCGAGGTGGCGAATGCGTGCACGGGCGTTCCCGTTGGGGACTTTCCTCCTCGCGACCTGGGCCACGCCGGCCGCGGCGCAGCTCATTTCGATACGCACGGTCCCAATCTCCCAGTCACACCAGTTCGATCTCTTCCCGTCCCTTCGGGGGGCGATGGGAGGCGTCTCGCTCGCGGTCGACGACTCCCTGCACGATCCGTTCGGGAATCCCGCCAAGGGCGCCCGCTTGGGCGCGAGTCGCTTCTTCGGCTCCCCCGGAGTGTACAGCGTTTCGAGCGGAGCGGGTGCCGGCCGCAGCTTGCCGCTGGGAGCCTGGGTGCGGTCGGGCCGATGGTTTGGCGGGGCTGCCGTCGCCTTCCAGCAGATCGATTTGAGTGAGAACACCAATCCCATCTTTCCGCTCAGCTGCCCGGCCTGCGATGCCCGGGGCGGCATCGAACTCCCGGCCGCCGATCGGACCCAGGGCAATGCCTTCGGGTACGCGCTGCTGGGCATGACCCTGCCCGGCACCGGGCTATCCCTGGGAGCGAGCCTGTCCTGGGCCGGCCTGCACGCGGTCGACGGCGTGGACCTGCTCTATCCGGGCAGCGTCCGCCTCCGGCAGAACGGGCACTCCCTCGATCTGCGGGTGGGCGCCCTGAAACAGTGGCAGGGCGACCGGGCACTGAGCGCCGTGGTGCTGCACAACCGGTTCGCGTCCACCCACGATGTGTTCTACCTCGACTCCTTCTGGGATCCCGGCACCCAGCAATTCGCCCAACGGCCGCGGCCGGAGCAGAACCTCGATCACACCAATACCTGGGGTGCTCAGGTCGAGTATACCCACCCGCTTCCGGAACCCGGCTGGCGGATGGGGTGGGTCGCCACCACCAATCTGATGTCGCATCCGAAGATCCCCAACTACGAAATCCAGAACATTCCCCGCGATCCGGGAAACTCGGAGGCCTTCAACCTGGGGGTCGGCGTCTCCAAGTCGGACGCGTCGTCCACCGTCGCGCTCGACCTGCTGTACCAGCCGATCTGGAGTTACACCTGGGCCGATGCCGCCGCCCCGATCACGACCTCGCGCGGCAGCACCATTCCCGCGGGCGGCAAGACCATCGAGAACCGGTTCCGCTTCTCGAACGCCCTGCTCCGGCTGGGCTTCGCCCAGGATATGGCATTCGATGAGGCGACCAAAGCGGTCGGGCTCCAGCTCGGGCTCGCGGTCCATCGCATCGACTATTCCCTGGTGCAGGACGACAACGTGCAGGTCAGGACCCGGCGGCAGAACGAGGACTGGATCGAGTGGACTCCCACCTGGGGTCTGAGTCTCCGGTTTCCGGCCTGGGAGCTTCGCTACCGCGGCAGTGTCACGCATGGGACAGGTCGTCCGGGGGTGCAGTCCGGTAATGACTTCGCCGTGCCGGCGGCGGAGGCCGGCACCATCCTGGTCGCGCCCAGCGGTCCGCTCACGCTGACGGGTGTGAAGGTCATGACCCATCAGGTCGCGATCGTCTTTCCGTTTCGGTGAAACGTACAGGACGGGCTGAGTGCTTAGTCCTAAGTCCTAAGTCCTGAACAAGGAGATTGGCCGATGAAGCGCATTCCGGTCGTCCTGACCCTGGCCTGGCTCGCTGGCTGCGACGAGGGCGCCACGACGCCCGAGCCGCCGCCGGGGCTCTCGATCGATGCCCAGTTGCGGGCCAGCATCGGCAACTGGGGTATCGTGCCGATCGGCCCCATGCCGGCCCAGAACCCGGCGCAGGTCGCACTGGGCCGGGCGCTGTTCTTCGACAAGATCCTGAGCGGCAATCGTGATATCGCCTGCGCCACCTGCCACGAGGTCGCGACCTCGCTGGGCGACGGACGCTCGTTGTCGGTCGGCACCGGCGGCACCGGCGTGGGCCCCGCCCGCCGGCTGGGGCCCGGGCGCCAGTTCACCCCGCGCAGCGCCCCGTCCCTCCTCAACGCCGGCCTGGGACTGTTCTACATCTTCTGGGATCTGCGGCTGTCGGGCGCGCACGGCCAGTTCGTCACCGACTCGAACGTGACCCTGCCGCCGGGTTTGCCGAACATCCTCACGGCCCAGGCGATGCTGCCGGTCCTGAACCGGCAGGAGATGCGGGGTGTGCCCGGCGACGTCGATGTGTTCGGCAATCCCAACGAGCTCGCCCTGATCGGCGACAAGCAGCCCGCCGAGGTGTGGAACGCGCTCGTGGACCGGCTCCTGGCCGTCTCGGAGTACGTGGCGATGTTCAACGCCGCGTTTCCGGGATCGGGCCGGCCCCGTTTCGAGCACGCGGCCCGGGCCCTGGCCACCTTCCAGATGGAGGAGTTCATCCGGACCCGCTCGCCGTTCGATCGCTACCTCGACCGGGACGACGCGGCCATGACCCTGGAACAGAAGCGGGGCGGCCTGCTCTT
>DASWKS010000021.1:0-13819 GCA_036396495.1 Gemmatimonadales bacterium | reverse complement strand
AGGGGCGGTAATGAACGAGCTTCTCAAGCAGCGGATCGCGCGCCGTCTCGAAGCGCTGAGCGACGAGCGGGGCTACCAGATCCTGGACTACGTGGAGTTCATCGAGAGCAAGTATGCCGAGCGGAGTGCCGCCGGGGGCTTCTTTTCGAAACTTACCGAGACCGCCGAAGACACCATGCGGGCGGTGGGGCTTCCGATCAAGGCGGTGAGCGGTACCATGGGCCTGATGGAAAGCGCGGGGAAGGTCATGAAGGGCGTGGCCGCGGCGGCGCAGTCGGTGGTGGACGAGGCGGTGAAGGCGGCCGGGAGTCAGGAGTCCCGAAGCGCCAATCGCGAGACCCCTCTTCCGCCCCAGGACGGCTCCGAGGGCCCCAAGCCCGCTTGACCCTGAGGGGGGTGCCTCCTAAGCTTTCGGGATGTTGCTCCCCGGCACGCCCCCAATCCGGCGAACAATCCAGTCCTTTCCCCTCCGGGACCGCTCCGCATGAGCGTGATCCTTCCGGATCAGGGCCTCACTTTCGACGACGTTCTCCTCGTCCCGCGGCATTCTACGGTTCACCCCCGGGACGTCTCCACCACCAGCTGGTTCACCCGCGGCATCCCGCTCCACATCCCGGTCATTTCGGCGGCCATGGACACGGTCACCGAGTCCGACATGGCCATTGCCATGGCGCGGGCCGGCGGTATCGGGGTGATCCACAAGAACATGCCGGTGGACCGCCAGGGGGCCGAGGTCGATCGGGTCAAGCGGAGCGAGAGCGGGATGATCTTGAATCCCATCACGCTCGGTCCCGATCGGCCGCTGCGCGAAGCGGCCGCGCTGATGAAGCGGTTCAGCATCTCCGGGGTCCCGATCGTGGATGGGCAGGGACGGCTCATCGGGATCGTCACCAACCGCGATCTGCAGTTCGAACGCAACCTGGAACAGCCCATTCATCAGGCGATGACCCGGGAGAAGCTGGTCACGGCCCCGGTGGGGACCACCCTGGAGGAGGCGGAGCGCATCCTGGCCAAGCACCGGATCGAGAAGCTTCCGGTGATCGACGGGCAGGGCGTCCTGCGGGGCCTGATCACGGTCAAGGACATCTTCAAACGGCAACAGTTTCCCGGCGCCAACAAGGACGAGCACGGCCGGCTCCGAGTCGCCGCGGCGGTCGGCTCCGGGCCCGATGCGCTGACCCGGGCCCGGGCCCTGGTCGGCGCGGGCTGCGACGTGATCGTGGTCGACTCGGCCCACGGGCACAGCGAAGGCGTGCTCCGTGCGGTGGCGCAGCTCCGGGAGACCTTCCCCGACACCCAGCTGGTGGCCGGGAACGTCGCCACCGAGGCCGGGGCCGCCGAGCTGGTACGGCGCGGGGTGGACGGCGTGAAGGTGGGCATCGGTCCGGGGAGCATCTGCACCACCCGGGTGGTCACCGGTGTGGGCGTGCCGCAGATCACGGCCATCATGGATGCGGTCCGGGGCGCCAGCGACGTCCCGATCATCGCGGACGGCGGCATCAAATACTCGGGCGACATCGTGAAGGCCATTGCTTCGGGCGCGGCCAGCGTCATGATGGGATCGATGCTGGCCGGTACCGAGGAGAGCCCGGGCGAGTCGATCCTGGCCGAGGGTCGGCGCTTCAAGATGATCCGGGGTATGGGCAGTCTGGGCGCGATGCAGGAGGGCTCGGCCGACCGTTACTTCCAGGAAGGCGAAATCTCGCCGGCCAAGATGGTACCCGAGGGCATCGAAGGGCGGGTGCCTTACCGAGGACCGGTTTCCGACGTTCTATTCCAGATGGTAGGCGGCATCCGGAGCGGCATGGGGTACTGCGGGGTGGTGGACATTCAGGGTCTCCAACGCGATGTCGCCTTCCTGAGGATCACAGCCGCCGGACTGCGGGAATCGCACCCGCACGATGTGACGATCACGCGGGAAGCGCCTAACTACAGTGTCAGCTGAGCGTCAGCTGGGCTGAGGCTCAGCTGCGTTCCGGGTTCCGTGGTTCCGGGTTCCGAGTGCGGTGCCAGGTGCGGTTCCGCGTGCGGTGCCGCCTGCCAGGTGCCGCCTGGCGACAGCGCGTAGCCTCGGGGGCCATCCACCGGAACGGGGCACCTGGCACCGCACCTAGTACTTCACTCGGCACCCGGAACTTGGCACCTGGAACCCTCACCAAGGGAGAGTACGTGAGCGACCCCGCCCCCCCCCGCGAGCGATGGGGCTCGCGCATCGGCCTGATCCTCGCCATGGCCGGCAACGCGGTCGGCCTCGGCAACTTCCTCCGGTTCCCGCGCCAGGCAGTCGAGAACGGCGGCGGGACGTTCATGATCCCCTACTTCATCGCGTTTCTGCTGGTCGGGATCCCGCTGATGTGGATCGAGTGGGGCGTGGGCCGGCACGGTGGTCAGCACGGCGAAGGGTCGACGCCGGGGATGTTCAATTCCCTGTGGAAGCACCCGGTGGCGAAGTACCTCGGTGTGCTCGGGCTGTTCATGCCGTTCATCGTGCTCTGTTACTACTGCTACATCGAGTCGGAGACGCTGGCCTGGACCTTCTTCTCGCTGATCGGGTCCACTCAGGGACTCGATCAGGATAGTATGCGCCAGTTTCTCAACTCGTATCAGGACCTCTCCGACCCGTCGGTGCACGCTACCTGGGTGCCGTTCGCGTTTTTCGTGGTCACGATCGGCGTGAATTTCTGGGTGGTGAGCCGCGGCCTCTCGGGCGGGATCGAGAAGCTGGCCAAGATCGGTATGCCCATCCTGTTCATCTTCGCGGCCATTCTGGTGGTCAGAGTCCTGACCCTGCCGGCCCAATCGGTGGCGGATGCGGCCGGGTGTGCGGCAGGAGCCATGTGCCGTCCCTCCGACGGACTCAACTTCATGTACACCCCGGATTGGAAGGCGTTGGGCAATCCCGGCGTTTGGCTGGCCGCCACGGGGCAGATCTTCTTCACCCTTTCGGTGGGGATGGGGTCGCTCCAGGCTTACGCGTCCTACCTTAAGAAGGACGACGACATCGTCCTTTCGGGCGTCGCCACCGCCGCCACCAACGAGACGGCCGAGGTGGTGCTGGGCGGCTCCCTGGCCATTCCCGCGGTGGTGACCTTCTTCGGCGTGACCGGCGCGGTCGCCATCGCCCGGGGCGGGAGTTTCGACCTGGGCTTCATCGCGATGCCGCTGGTCTTCAATCAGCTGCCCGGTGGTCAGCTCATGTCGATCCTGGCCGGATTCATGTGGTTCGGCCTGTTGTTCTTTGCCGGGATCACCTCCAGCGTGTCGATGATCACGCCCGTGCTGTCCTTCGTGGAAGAGAACTTCGGGCTCACGAAAAAGCGGGCCTTAGCGGTCATCGGCTCGGTGGCGGTCTTGCTCGGGCTCCTGCACGTGACCTACAATGCCCGAGGCTTCCTGGCCGAGTGGGACTACTGGGCGGGCACCTTCGGGCTGGTGATCCTGGCGCTGGTCGAGTCGATCATCTTCATCTGGGTCTTCGGGCCGGACAACGCCTGGCGTGAGCTGCACCAGGGTGCCTCGATCCGGATTCCGCGGTTCTTCAAACCGATCCTGACCTACGTCACCCCGCTGTTCCTGCTGGTCATGATGATCTGGTGGACCAAGGATGAGGCCATTCCGACGCTCCTCTTCGACGGCATCCCGGAGGACCAGCACGGCGTCCGGACCGCTTCCCGTCTGGTCATGATTGGTGTCCTGCTGGTCCAGCTGTGGTTGATTCGTGCCGCGTGGGCCCGCCGGGCCCGGAAGGGGGCCGCATGAGAACGACCGCCCTGCTGTTCATGCTCGGTGCCTGGGTCTTCGTGCTGGGGCTTACGTTCTGGTCGTTCAGGAAGCTCATGAGCACTCCGCAGGACGAGAAGCTGCCGCCCCCGGGCAGCATCCCGTGAGCCTCTTCCGGCGGAAGTCCATCGCCACGCTCCAGGCCGAGGCGGGGGCCGAACAGGGACTCCGCCGCGCCCTCGGGGCGTGGAATCTGACCCTGCTCGGTATCGGCGCCATCATCGGGACCGGCATCTTCGTTCTCACCGGTACTGTTGCCGCCCAGAACGCCGGCCCCGCGGTGGTGCTGTCGTTCGTCCTGGCGGGTGTCGTGTCGGTCTTCGCCGCCCTCTGTTACGCCGAATTCGCGTCCACGGTGCCGGTGGCGGGGAGCGCCTACACCTATGGTTATGCCACCCTGGGCGAGCTCCTCGCCTGGATCATCGGGTGGGACCTGATCCTGGAGTATGCGCTCTCCGCCACCACGGTCGCGATCGGCTGGTCGGGCTACATGGTCCGGCTGCTGAACACGCTCGGGATCGGTCTCCCCCCGGAGCTCACCGCGGCCCGGGGGGCGGTGCTCACGCTGGCCGATGGGTCCACCGTCACGGCCCTCTTCAACCTTCCCGCCGTCATCATCGTCGCCCTGGTTACGACGCTGCTGGTGATCGGGGTGAAGGAATCGGCGACGCTCAACAACGTCGTGGTGTTCATCAAGGTCGGTGTCGTTCTCCTGTTTATCGCGCTGGCGGCGAAAGCGGTGAACCCGGCCAACTGGACTCCGTTCATTCCTCCTAATGCCGGACCCCGTGAGGCCTTCGGGGTCACCGGCATCGTGGCGGGCGCCGGGGTGGTCTTCTTCGCCTACATCGGGTTCGACAGCGTCAGTACCGCGGCGCAGGAGGCGAAGAACCCCCAACGGGACATGCCGATCGGCATCATCACCTCGTTGCTGGTCTGTACCGTGTTGTACATCATCGTCTCCGCCATCGCGACCGGGGTGGTGCCCTACGCCCAGCTCGACGTGCCCGATCCCATCGCCAAGGTGGCCGACGCCGCGGGGCTGGGGCTGGTAACCGATCTCATCACGGTTGGAGCGATCGCGGGACTCTCATCCGTCATCCTGGTCCAGCTGTACGGCCAGTCGCGCATCTTCTATACGATGGCCAATGATGGACTGCTTCCGCCGTGGGTCGCGAAAATCCACCCCCGGTTCCGGACCCCGTGGATCACCCAGATCGTCGTCGGAGTGGCCGTCGCTTTCCCCGCGGCATTTCTCACGGTCCGGGAGGCGGCCTCGCTGGTCTCGATCGGGACGCTGCTCGCCTTCGCCATCGTGTCGGCCGGGGTGCTGGTGCTCCGCCGGCGCGAGCCAAACCTGCACCGCCCATTCCGGACGCCGCTGGTCTGGTTCGTGGCACCCATGGGGGTCATTTCCGCGTTGTATCTGATGACCGGATTGCCGCTGCGGACCTGGATGCGGCTGGTGATCTGGTTGGCGATCGGTCTGGTGGTCTACTTCCTTTATGGCATCCGGCATTCACGCCTGGCCAAGCAAAGCTAGTGACTCGAGCACTTGCCTCCCTTTTCGCTGGATTCGGCATGACCCCGGCCCCATGACGCTGACCCTCTCGGTAGCGAAGCGCGACGCGGCGCGGGCCGTCGGAGCGGCGCTGGCCGGGGCCCAGCGCATCGCTCTCACCACCCACGTCAATCCCGACGGCGACGGCCTGGGCAGCGAAGTGGCGCTGGCCCATCTGCTCCGGGCCGCCGGACGTGACGTGGTCATCGTCAACCCGACAGCCACGCCCTCCCGCTTCGAGTTTCTGTTTCGCGATCTGCCCGGAGTGGACCGCCATCGCGAAGCCATCAAGGAGCTCCGCCGCGCCGATCTGATCTGCGTGCTCGACATCGCGGACACCGGCCGGCTGGGCTCGCTGGGCGCGACTCTCTCCCAACACCGGGCGCCGGTCATCTGCGTGGACCATCACGCCAGCCCCGGGACACTGCCGCCCGGTCCCAGCTATGTCGACCCCGGGGCGGCGGCGACGGGAGAGCTGATCTATGAGTTGGCGCTGGCGAATGGATGGCCGGTGACGGTCCCGGTGGCCCGGGCGCTGTACGTCGCCCTCCTGACCGATACCGGCGGCTTTCGCTTCAGCAACACCCATCCCCGGACCCTCCGGGTCGCGGCGGACCTGCTGGAAACCGGGATCGATCCCGAGTCGATCTATCTCGATGTGTATGCCACGGCCCCCGAAGGTCGGCCCCGGCTGCTCGCGGAAACCCTCCAGACCCTGGTGGTGGAGCGAGACCTCGGCCTGGCCTGGGTGACGGTTCCCCCCGGCGCCATGGAACGGTACGACCTCACCCCCGACGATCTGGACGGGGTAGTCGAGCATCCTCGATCCATCGCCGGCGTCCGGCTGGCGATCCTGTTCCGGGAGATGTCCCAGGGTCGGGTGAAGGTGTCCCTCCGCTCGGTGGGCGATGTCGATGTGGCCCGGTTCGCCAGCCAATATGGGGGCGGTGGGCACTCCAAAGCGGCCGGGGTTGCACTCCCTGGCAGCCTGGCGGAAGTCCAGGAAACCGTCCTGACGGCGGCCCGGGAGTACCTCCTGAAATGGCGGCGGATAACCGGTCGCCGGGACGCCTGAGCGGCTCACCGCGGTATCGAGTTCGTTAAGTTTGCAGGGTGATGAATACCTCTGAGATTCTGGACCGGATCGAGCAGGCTCTGAATACGCTTCGGCCGTACATCGCTTCCCACCGGGGCCATGTGGAAGTGGTTGATTTCGATGACCAGGACGGCGTCCTGCTGCTCCGGATGGGCGGCACCTGTCAGGGCTGTGCCGCGTCGTCCATCACGCTCCGGCAGGGCATCGAGGTCCGGTTGCGGGAGACGGTTCCCGAGGTGCGGCAGGTCCTGTCCGTATGAAACAGTCGAAGGCGGTCGAAGGCGGTCGAAGGTGGTCGACGAGAGCTCCATGACCCTCGACGCTCGGGTGGCCGCGGCCCTGGCCCGAATCCACAACCCCCGATTGGACAACGACCTTCTTTCCGCAGGGATGATCCGTGATCTCGCGGTCACTCCCGAGGGCAGGGTCTCCTTCACTTTCCTCCTGGCGCGCGAGGATCCGGCCACGCTGGTTCGTGAGGCGCGCAAGGCGCTCCAGGCGATCGATGGCGTGAGCGAGGTAAAGATCAACGTGATGGACCCGGCGGGTCCCTCCAAGGTGACGCACGGTCCTCCCGGCGCCCCCCAGTCGGTTGGGGCAGTTCCCGCTCCCAGCCCGCAGGAAATGCCCAACCTCGGACGGGTCATCGCGGTCTCCTCCGGCAAAGGCGGTGTGGGCAAGAGCACCGTGGCCGTAAACCTGGCGGTGGCTCTGGCCCAGCGGGGGCTTCGGCTGGGAATAATGGATGCCGATATCTACGGTCCCAACGTGCCACGGATGTTCGGGTTGTTCGAGCGGCCGCCGGTGATCAAGGGACGGATCCAGCCGTTGGAGGCCTTCGGCGTCCGCCTGATCTCGCTGGGTCTGATCGTGGACCGGGACGCACCGGCCATCTGGCGCGGTCCCATCATCATGAAGGTGATCCAGCAGTTCCTCCGCGATGTCGAGTGGGGCCAGCTGGATTATCTGATCGTCGACATGCCGCCCGGAACCGGCGATGCTCAGCTTTCACTGGTTCAGAGCACCCCCGTGAGCGGAGCCGTGATCGTCACGACGCCGCAGGAAATGGCGGTGGGTGACGCGCTCCGAGGAGCCAAGATGTTCGAGCGGGTCAACGTCCCGGTGCTGGGGATCGTCGAGAACATGAGCGGATTCACCGACCCCGCCACCGGACAACGGTGGGAGTTCTTCGGGTCGGGCGGAGGCCAGCGGCTGGCGGATGAACTGGGCGTGCCGCTGTTGGGCCGGGTCCCGCTGCAACCCGATCTGGCCGCGCTGGCCGACCGGGGCCAGCCGGTCCTGACTGCTGCTCCCGATTCGCCCGCCGCCCAGGCGCTGCTTCGCATCGCGGGCGAGGTAGTCAATCAGGTGAGTGCCAAGGGTCTGGTACTGCCGGTGCTGAACAACTAGTCGTCAATCACGAGTCACGAGACATCGGCTCTGGAGGGGAGACTTCATGGGCACACGCGCCGAAACACTCGCCGCCCGTATCGAGCAGGGAGCTGCCGCTCTGGCGGCCTTCGCCGAGACACTCTCCGAGTCGGAATGGGCGACCGAACTCCCCCGTGACGGGCGTACGGTCGGCGTGCTGGTGCATCACGTGGCGAGCGTCTATCCCATCGAGATCGAACTGGCGCAGGTACTCCGGTCCGGCCAGCCGATCAAGGGAGTGACCTGGAGCGTTGTGGCCGACATGAACGCCAAACACGCCCACGACCACAACCGGGTGAGTCAGCGAGAAGCCGTCGAGTTGCTCTTGAGGAACAGCCGGACCGCCGCCCAGGCCGTGCGGCAGTTCACCGACGAGGAATTGGACCGGGCGGCTCCGGTGTCGCTCAATGGTGATGCGCCGCTGACCACCCAGTTTTTCATCGAGGATCACGCCCTGCGGCACAGCTTTCATCACCTGGCCAGGATCAGAGCAGCCCTGGGCAAGTAGCTCCCGGAACCAGGTTCAGTACCACTCCACTTTGACCGCGCCCACCGCGGTCGAAACCCGCAGGTCGATCCGGCGGACGGCGCTCTCGTAGTCGGGCGTCACGAACTGCTCGCCCTGGCGGGTGAAGCCGGCCGGCTGAAACGATGCCAGGAACCGATCGAGCGTCAGCCGCACGCCGGCGCCGTGGGGCAGGCGCAAGGTCAGCTCACCCATGGTCATCCCCAGCTCGGCGGTCAATTCGCCGGTGAGCGCCCCCCCCAGATCGAGCGAGACCACGCCCACTCCGCCGTTCAGCCGGAGCCGCCGACAACCGGCGTTGGCGAAGCGATCCACCACCAGCTCGCCCGCTCCGGCCTCGAGCACGGCTTCGCGGCAGACCCCCACGCCCGGCCGGGAGAAGACCAGCCGGGTACGGCTTCCGCCCGCGCGCAGCACCAGATCGCGCAGCCGGAGTCCCCCCAGGTCGATCCGGCTTTCCGCGGCCCCCAGGGTCACCTCCAACCCCAGCTCGACCTCCGGTGACAGCCAGACCGTCGCCTGCTGATCGAGGTGCCGGCGGGAGGTGACCCGGATCCCAAACGCGCCGGTGCTGCGGAGCCCCAGGGTCAGGCGGCCCCTCCGGGAGTCGTACACGCTGACCGGCGCGAAACGCTCGGTGTCGTAGCGAGCTTCCAACCGGTATAGCGTACCGGCCGGGCCCGGCATCAAACGCAGTCCACCGGCCGCGAAATCCAGGTTCACCGTCATCTGGCGTTCGCCTCGAACCGGCCGGGCCGCTTCGTATTCGCGCATGATCTGCGCAGAACTCTGGCTCCCCCAACCGAGCACCAGCAGCGCGCAGGTCGAAGGCAGTCGAAGACAGTCGAAGCCAGTCGAACCACGTTCGACCTGCTTCGACCTGCTTCGACCGCCTTCGACCGCTGTCATGGTCCCTTCGGCGTGGTCGGCCGCTTGACCGCGGGCACGCCCAGCTGCGGGGTGGCCCAGAGGTACTCGTCGGTCAGCGCTTCCGATGGGATGATGCGGCCGGCGAAATCGGGCCGAACGCCGGCCCGGCTCAGCAGGCTGGCACCGAATCCAACAGTGGTCATGAGCCAGGTCACCAGGGCCGCGCCGCCGAACACCAGCGAGCCGGCCATCGGAACCCAGCCGAACACCACCCAGACTACCCAGAGCGCCAGCAGCGCCAGCAGGCCCAGCCTGACGTAGCGATAACTGTTAGGCGAAACCACCACCCCCAGCGCCATGCGCCGGCGGGTATACGTTTCGCCCGTGGCGTGCGCCATCGCGATGACGCCCAGGACCAGTGCCGCCAGCACCAGCAGCAGGTAGGTCGCGACCGCGAAAGGAATGAGGAGAACGCCCACCACGGTGAGGGCCAGCCCCACCACCAGCATTCCGAAGGTCGGTATCACCAGGACCTGGGCCAGCAGTCCCACCAGAAACGCGCGCCCCAGCGAGTGGCGCACCGTATCGGACACGGTTTCGAGCGATGGCCGGGCGAAAGTCACCAGGCCGAAGCCGATGAGGCTCAGGATGAGGAAGACGCCCGCCAGCCCGGCTCCGCGACGGAGCGCGCTCAGCGGCCCCACCCGGGGCGGCGGCGTCGCCACCTGGCTCAGTGCGCGGACCTCGCCTTCGATGGCGCGATCGGCGTCGCGGACCTTGCCCGAAATCGCCAGCGCGTCACCGGTGACCGAGCCGCCCCGATGGACCACGATATCTCCATCCAGCGCAACCACGTTGCCTTCCAGCCGGCCGAAGATCTGGGCGGTGCCCCGGAGCACGAGCAGATGACCGCGGAGGGTGTCCCCGGTGCCCAACCCGAAATCGCCCATCCAGGCCCGACCCTCCGGCACCGTCAATTGGATCGGACCCCGTCGCTCCAGCAATTGTCGCAGCGATCGTTCCATCGCTGATGGGTCATCGAGGCGATCGAGAGGGAGGGTCGGACCGGTGGGGCCCGCCGCGGGAATGGCCTGAGGGGGATCGGCCCGGTCCTGCTGCCAATCACCGAACCATTCGATCAGCCCGGCGAGCTTCTCGCCCGGTCCTACGAGCGCAGTTGCGGACGCCGAGCAGACCCAGAGAGGAATGAGAGCTAAAGCCAGGAAAACCCTCTTCGACCACCTTCGACCGACTTCGACTCTCTTCGACCGTTGTGGGAGCCGCATGGCGACCCCCTTAGGCAGTGCGGGAGGGGAGGGCGACCAGTCGCTTGAGGGCCAGCATCCCGGCGCTCCAGGTGACCACGATCGCGACCCCCGCGACGGCCAGCCGGGCCGGCGTACCGAGGGCACTGCGGACCGGCTGGTACCACGGCTGCTCGGTCAGGTTGGCGGCCAGGGTCTGCACTCCGAGCCAGAGCCAACCGTCGAGCAGTGACAGCGTCTGCTGACCCCAGCCCGCGAGCACATCGCGATTGCCGAGGGACCAGACCACGCTGGTGGTGAGACCGGCGAGCAGGAGGACCCCGACCGCTGCGGCGAGCCAAGCCCGCCGCCCGGTTGGGACGCGAACCCGAAGTCCCAGAATGGAACGCGAGGAGGCCTTGGCGACACTGACGCGGGCCATGACCCGGTCGGAGAACCCAGGACTGGGAGAGAACCTGGGGAGCCGCTCCAGCACCGTGATTACGGCCCGGTCGGTCGTGGCCAGCGAGCGGCACAGCGCGCATTCACCCAGGTGGGTGCGGACGGATGCGCTCATCGACCCTACCAACAGGGCATCGAGATCGTCGGGTGTGAGATGCGGCGTCGTCGTCATGCGCCCTCCTATACGGCGTGAAGGAATCTCGGGTTTCACTCGCGAAGATGGGCCAGCATCACCCGGAGCTCATTGCGCGCCCGGTGGATGTAGGTCTTCACCGTGCCGAGGGGCAGGCCGAGGATTTCGGCGATTTCCTCATAGGCCCGGCCTTCGACGTGACGGAGCAGAATGCAACTGCGATACTCGGGGCGAAGCCGGTTGATGGCGGCCTCGATTTCGCCTCCCAGCTCGCGGGCGGCGACGTGGTCCAGGGGCGAGGACCGTTCGGTGCCGAGCTGCAGTGCGGTCGCCTCGATCGCCTCCGGAGTGGCGGCATGGGGCGATCCTTCCAGCGACAGCGTATCCAGCTCTTTGCGGCGAAGGTGATCGATGGCCGTGTTGTTCGCGATCTTGAAGACCCAGGACGAGAATTTGAACTCGGGCCGGTAGGAGGCGATCGCGTTCAAGACCTTGATGAACGTTTCCTGCGACAGATCTTCAGCAATCTCCCGGTCGCGGACCATGCGGTAGATGAGGGAAAAGACCGGTCGCTCGTAGCGCCGCACCAGCTCGCGATGGGCGGCTTCCTCGCCATCGCGGGCCCGGGCGACCACATCCTGGTCCGAAGCGGAATTGAGCGGAGCTCGCGGCTCAGCCATGCCCGAGTCCGCGGGTTGCACCGGGGTTTCGCGGCACGCTACATTGCCGCGCTATGTTGGCCACCGACCGAGGCTTGCGCGGAGATGTGGGGAAGGGGGAGCGGGTGGAGGGGAGCGGGAAACGGACGTATGTCCGCGACGTGTTCACCGCCATCGCTCCCCGGTACGATTTCCTCAACCATCTCCTCAGTCTCAATATCGACCGCCTCTGGCGCCGGGCCGCAGTGCGGCAGCTCGGCTGGGAACGCGCGCCCGGAGGGCGGTACCTGGATGTGTGCGCCGGTACGATGGACCTGGCCGCGACGCTGGCGCGGCGGAGCGGCTTCACCGGTCAGGTGGTGGCCGCCGATTTCGTGCAGCCGATGCTGGCGCTGGGCAAGCGTAAGGCGCCCCGAACTATCCCGGTGACCGCGGACGCCTTGGAACTCCCGTTCACCGCCGGCCGCTTCGAAGGCGCGATGGTCGGGTTTGGCGTGCGCAACCTGGCGGATCTCGACGCCGGACTCCGAGAAATGGCGCGGGTGCTCAAGCGCGATGCACGCCTCGTCATTCTCGAGTTCACCACCCCGCCGCGGCAACCGCTTCGCGCGCTCTACTCCTTCTACTTCCGCCTGGTGTTGCCGCTGATCGGTCGTCTCGTGTCGAAACATACGACCGCGTACACGTACCTTCCAGAGTCGGTGATGGCGTTTCCCGAGCCCGTTGCACTGGCGGAACGCATACGGCAGGCCGGCTTCACCGAGGTTCACTTCCGTCGCCTCACCGGCGGAATATGCGCTTGCCACGTGGGACGGAAGCCGTGAGCCGCGAAACCCAGGTCCTTCCCGCCGAAGGCCAGGTCCTGCGGGGCGAGTCGCTGCTGGTCCGTTACGCCAACTTCGTCAAGTTGCCGCACACCCTCTTCGCGCTCCCCTTCGCGTTTCTGGGCGTCCTGGCGGCGTCACGCCGCACCCCGGTGAGCGGGCGCACCGTGCTGCTGGTCGCGGTCGCCTTTACCGCCGCGCGTTGGGTGGCGATGGGGTTCAATCGAATCGCCGACCGCGCCCTCGACGCCGCCAATCCCCGCACCCGGGGGCGGGAGCTGCCGCAAGGGAAGCTGTCGCTGGCGCAGGCCTGGATGTCGGTGGTCCTTGCAGCGGTCGTGTTTCTGTTCTCGGCCTGGCAGCTGTCGCCGTTGTGCTTCGCCCTGAGCCCCGCCGCGCTGGCCTGGGTCATGGCCTACAGCTTGAGCAAGCGGTTCACCTGGTGGCCCCACCTGTGGTTGGGCCTGAGTCTGTCCATCGCCCCGGTGGGCGGCTGGCTGGCGGTCACCGGTGGGTGGAGCGATCCCTGGTGGCTGTTGCTGGCGATCACCGTTGCGGTAATGACCTGGGTCGCCGGGTTCGACATCTTCTACGCCTTGCCGGACGAAGAGTTCGACCGGGGGGCCGGGCTTGGCAGCGCGGTGGTGCGGCTGGGCCGGGCCCGCAGCATCCGGTTGGCCAAGTCGCTCCACGCGATCACCATTCCGGCCCTGATGCTGTTCGGCTGGGGTGCGGGGTTCGGGGCCTGGTACTACGCCGGGATCGGTGTGGCGACGGTCATTCTGGTCTACGAGCACCGGCTGGTCCGGCCCGGCGACCTCTCCCGGCTCGATGCGGCGTTCTTCAACCTGAACGCGGTGATGTCGGTGACTGTCTTCGGGTTCGCGTTGATCGACGTGCTTCTATGAAACGGTCGAAGACGGTCGAGGGGAGTCGAAGGCAGTCGAAGCAGGTTGACTCGCTTCGACCCCCTTCGACCCGCTTCGACCGCCTTCGACCCGCTGTTCCGAAGCATCCCCCCAAGACGCCCACGCCGAACCGGAGGGGACGCTGAACCCGCGACTGCCGATCGTGCTGGCGGTGACCGGCGCATCGGGTGCGCCCTATGCGGTACGCCTGCTCGAGCAGCTGGCGCAGCAAGCTCTGCCGGTCTGGCTCATTGTCTCAACCCATGGATGGCGGCTGCTGGAACAGGAATGCGGCATCACCGGACCGGATCAACTGCGCGCGGCG